>JAOPWT010000308.1 GCA_025965555.1 Mycobacterium sp. | reverse complement strand
AAGTGGTAGTGCTCATAGAAGGATTGCGCTTCGTCGTCTATGGCATCAACGACGATGAGCCGGCCGCCGCCGATTTCCGATGCGGCGACGGCTTTGCCTAGCGCGTCGAGGAGCAGCTGCTCGCCATATCCCTGACGCCGTAGCGACCTGTCGATGGCTAGGCGGGCAATCAAGTATCCGGGTATGCGGGAATAGCCGCCGGCCATGGCTCCCGAGACGCCGTCGTCGTTGCGTACTACTTCGGCGGGGCAGATGGCGAAATAGGCGCTGACTTTCTGTTCGCCGAGCGGGGTCCATACGTAGACGTGCGCGACCCCGCTGCTGTCCGCGCGACGGGCATGGACGATGAGCCAGGTATTCAGCGACTCCTTACCGCAGTCGAATCCTTCCAGCGTGTGGGCGTCAGTGAGTCTTGTGGACTCAAACACTGTTCAATGCCTTGTGAAGACCGCTGGTTTGCGTGCGGCTGCCGCCAGCCGCGGCGCGTCGTCAGCAGCGTCGAGCGAGGACATGAGTTTGTCGAACTGTTCGGGCTCCATTGCCGTTACCAGCTCTTGGCGCAGGATGTCTTCGGCGCGCTGCATCGCAGCTTTCCGCACGAACTCTGAGGTCTGCTCGTGGACAAGGTTGGCGGCACGCTGGATGCGGTCCAAGGTCGCCTGTTCTGCGCGAAGCTCGATGCGCTTCGTTTTGACTGCCACAGTGGCACCTCCTTCTTTCTTCTTTCCTCAGTCATCTCTGCTCCGGCTGTTGATCGCTTCATTGTACGGTGAATGTACGTACATGGCTAGCGAGGGTTGCGGTCAGCATTGGGGACCATCCAGGGACCACACGTCATGCGCGATCCCGAACGACCTGCACGTCAGTGAACGTCACACACTGCGGCGCAGGCCACCGCAGCGCCGGCGACCTGGGAAAACGCGCTACCGCTACTTCCTGGGGGTCAAGTGGTCGCAGGTTCAAATCCTGTCAGCCCGACACAGAAAAGGCGGTTGCACCTGCATATATGCAGGTCCAACTACCTGTACAGATGTTCGGCCAGAGTCGAAATTGTCACGGATTGTCACAAGACACCGAAACGTGTCACGAACGCATGAGCGAGTCATCAGTCCCTAGCGTTGAACGCGGGCGGCGCGAAACTTTGCGCGGCGACGGCCAGCGCCTCGGGTTGCGCGTGCACGTAGGTCCGAAGAGTGAAAGAGACATCGGCATGGCCAAGCCATGCCGCGACGAGCGCGATGGGCACGCCCTGCAGATGCATGAGCGTGGCGCACGTGTGCCGCGCATCGTGAAGGCGGACCAGGGGTACGTCGAGATTCTTGATGGCTGCCTGCCACAGTCGGCTCAATGTCGACGGGTGGTAGGGCTCCCCGGCCTCGTTGCAGACCGCGTAGCCGAGATCCGCGTACGCCTCGCCAAGCGCGAGCTTCTGGGCTGCTTGTCGACCCTTGGCAGCTTTCAGCTCAATCAATAGAGCGTCCGGTATGGGGAGTACGCGACCTGCGGATTCGGTCTTGGGTTCGTCCTGGTCGACAGCGCGGCCAGCGACATCCACTCGCGTCGAACCGATCCGCAGTGTCCGATTCTCGAGGTCTATGTCCTCCCAGCGCTGACCGGCGATCTCGCCGCGCCGCAGACCGGCAAGTGCGAGGTGCCAGGCGTGTCGATTGCGGTCAGCGGCAATGCCGCTCAAGACAGTCCGTACCTCGTCTGGCGTGAAGGTCTCGAATTTCTTCGCCTTCCCTGGCACCCGATCGACCAGCGAAGCAACGTTTCTCGTCAGCCGGCCCTCGGCAACCAACTGGCCCAGCACCTGCGACATTGCGCCGAGCATGTAGTTGCAGGAGCGGGCGCTCCACTTCTTGCGCGCTTGGCCACCAGGTCGCAGTAGTTCGCCGCTACGCAACCTGAGGATGAGATCGTCGATGTGCCGGCGGGTCAGGTCCTGTACTGCGAGTTGGCCGAGTTCGCTGCGAACGGGTTGCAGGATGTACTCGTAGCCGGCGTAAGTCGTCGGTCGGATCTTGTGCCGAGAAAGCAGCCAGTCGGCGCAGGCCGTCTCCATGGTGAGCGCAGAAGGTTGCACGTACGTACCCGACGCTACCTGGCCCAATATCTGCGCGAGCGCTGCGCGAGCTTCCTTCTCGGTCTTGTACCGACGGCGCAGCTGTTTGCGCTTGCCGTCGTCCCATGCCAGTATCGACGGTCAGCTGGTACCGCACCACGGGCTTACTCCCGACTCGGCGAGCCAGCTCGAGGCGTCGGATTTGCGGTGGCAGCTGCCGGCGCTCAGCCATCGCTGGGGAACGTCACGACGCGGCCTCGGTGTGTGCTGCGATGAAGCGATGGATCTCCGCCGAGGTCACCCGGCGTGCGGCGCCGATTTGAACCCACGCCAACTCGCCGGCGTCAAAGAGCCGATACATCGATGATCGGGAAATCCTCAGCGCTGCAGCTGCTTCCGACACCGTCAGAAGCAGGCTATTGGCGGCGGACCTGGTGTCAGCCGAGGAGGGGCCGGTCATGGCAGGCTCCGAAAAGAGTGTTGTTCATGCATTCCGCCTCATGTTAGGGGTGTTCCACTACTGTAATTTGGCCCGCTGACTAGCTTGTGCACAATTTCCGCACTGCGCACAATTTCGTCGAGAAGCTTCTCATGACGTTTGACGTTAATAACGCGCTGCGTTATCATTGACGAGTGATCCGCTCGTTTCGGGGCAAGGACACTGAAGCCGTCTGGCGTCGTGTCTATGTCAGGAAACTCAGTCCGGAGCTCAGCAGGCTCGCTTACAACAAGCTGGTTCTCATCAACGCCACTGAGAGCATCAACGACCTTCGAGTGCCGCCGGGCAATCGCTTGGAGAAGCTGGTTGGCGCTCGCGCCGGCCAGTACAGCATTCGCGTCAACGACCAGTGGCGCATCTGCTTTACCTGGAGTGCCGGCGGCGCCGCGAACGTCGAGCTGGTCGACTACCACTAGACAGGAGAAACCGATGGCAGATTTCGCCCCCACTCATCCGGGGGAGATCCTTATGAGCGAGTTCCTTGAGCCGATGGGGATCTCGCAGTACCGGATCGCCAAGGCGATCGACGTGTCGCCCCGTCGCATCAACGAGATCGTGCACGGCAAGCGCGCGATCACCGCCGACACCGCGCTGCGGCTGTCGCGTGCACTAGGACTGACCGACATGTTCTTCGTCAACATGCAGGCCCACTACGACGCTGAAGTCGCCCGCGAGCACCTGGCGACCGCACTGGCCGCCATCGAACGCATCGCGTGACACCTGACCCGGCATCCTGCGCGGCCGCGGCCGCGGGCGCTTGCGCTGGACTTCACGGTTCTCCCAAAACCTTGTTTTCAACATTCTCCTTCTCCTGCTGTCGCTCAATGTCCAGCAACATGCCCTGCTGTATCATCTAAATCCGCAGTCCCACAACAACTATCGACATCATCGCCTCCACACCCGACTTGCCCAAAAAGATGCTCGGCACATTGGCACAAGGTGCAATACTGGTGGTGGTCGCGTTGGGGGCGTGGCTCAGAACATCAGCGGGGCAGTCGGATTGGGGTCTGGCATCGGAAGCGGTGTGCAGGCGTGTGTTGACCATTTCTCGGCTGACGCGGTGGAGCATCGGCTACTACACCGACACCGCGGAGGCGGCGAAGCGCTCGGCGTTGAACGCCCGGGCTGCCAACGGCGGTCTGGGCGAATACTATTCCGAGGCCGACACCCGGGTCCCGACCTGGCTACTCACCGGGGATCAGACCGCGGTGGCCGGGCTGTGCGGCTTGGACGCCGCTGCGCTCGCGGGCGGGGTGGCCGACACCGAGGCGGCCGCGACGTGGTTGAACGACGGGGTGGCGGGCCTCGGTGTTATGCGATCCTGCGTGCCGCGGGGCACCCGATGGGTGCGTCACCGGTTCGGCGGGGTCGGGTGGATCGCGAGCAGATCGTGGCGGTGTTTACTGTGACGGGCTCGATCAAGGCAGCCGGGAAGGCCAGCGCGGTTTCCAGCTCGACGGCGCGGCGCGTGCTGGTGGCCGAAGGACTCGTCGATGAGGCGCGCCGGCCACACAAGAAGGTTGAGAAACTCTTGGGAAAAACGACTACCACTGTCGTGACGTTCCCTTGACGCACCTTCACTGCCCCGGACTTCGGCGACACGATTCAGGATCTGGCCAGTTCAGCGCGGTGCGAGGAGGTCCTTCCCGGTTTCTGACGCGGATCCGCGGGGCCTTTACGGAGTCGAATGCTTTGTGGCAGGCTTCAAGCGGAGGAGATGAACGTGGCGTCGGAAAATAACGCAGGTTGGGTTGTGGCGGATGCGTTCACGCCTGACGAGGTGGCCCTGGAGCCGAGGAACGTCCACTTTCGCTGGGACGATGCGCCGCTGCACTGGATTCCGGGAGATCCGTACGGTTCGCATGCGGTGACAGCGCTGAACCTCTTCGTGCCACAGGCGGAGCGCTGGTTCAGCAGAGTCCTTTCCGACGCCATGGAGTATGTGCGAGACGATTTCATCCGGCGGGAGATCATCGGGTTTCTTGGCCAGGAGGCTGTGCACGCCAGCACCCACGAAGAGGTCCTGGTCGAATATCTCCAACGTCGTGGGATTGATCCCGGGCCCTACGTCCGCCAGCTCGACTGGATCGTGTCTCTCTACGACCAGCGGGTCGCCGCCGCGGACGCCCACAGCCGGCGCAAAGCGCTCACCTCTGGTACCCACATGCTCTGTGCTGCAGAACATTTCACCTGTGTGCTCGGCCACTGGGCGCTGAATAACTCTTGGGACGATATGCACGTCGACCCGACCATGGCCGATTTCTACCGCTGGCATGGGGCCGAGGAGGTGGAGCACCGCCACGTCTCCTACAACGTCGCCAAGTATTTCGGGATGGACTACTTCGCCCAGGCTCTGTCGGGGATGTTGGTCACCGTGGTCGTGTTCTCAGAGGTGTTGCGCGGCACGAAGTATCTTGTCCACGAGGACCCGGCGCTACCGAGCCTCGGCTACGTCCGGTTGCTGTTGAAGTTGCGCGCATCGGTCAGGCACGGCAGCCTTCCTGGGGTCGGCTATCTCCTGCGCTCCGCGTCGCGGATGCTGCGGCGTGACTACAACCCGGTGGACGAGGGCAGTACCGCGCAGGCTATCGCTTACCTCGCCGCATCGCCGGCCGCACGCGCCTATGGCTGATCGCCCCCGCCGGCAGCTGACCTCTTTCATCAAGCCGTACTCGGGAGAACCACCGCCGCGCCTCTCCGGTTCGGGTCGCCCCGACCTCTTCACCCGCTTGGCGGGTATCGCGGTACCCCACTTTGTGTCGCTGGTCATGCGTCTCGGCGGCGATAAGGAGTTGCCCGAGCTACCCGTGGTCCGCAATCGCTCTGCGGTGCGTATCGCTGACCGGCGCATCGTGGCGAGGGATGCCGACGTCGTTGCGTTGACCCTCGTCGACCCGGACGGTGCACCCTTGCCGCGGTGGCACGCGGGAGCGCATGTCGAGCTTCACCTCCCGTCCGGGCGCACGAGACAGTACTCGCTCTGCGGGGATCCGGGTGAGGAGCGCGAGTATCGGATTGCGGTGCGGCACATCCCCGATGGCGGCGGCGGATCCATCGAGGCGCACGCGCTGACCGTGGGGCAGGTCGTCGAGATCAGCGAGCCGCGAAACGCCTTCATGATGCCGGTGCCTGGCTCCGGATCGGGGGCGGAGAAGCTCTGCTTCCTGGCCGGGGGCATCGGCATCACGCCGATCCTGCCGATGGTCCGGCTCGCCGACCGGCTTGGTGTGCCATGGTCATTGGTCTATACCGGCAGGCACCGCGACAGCCTGCCGTTCGTGGACGAACTGCTCGGCTTCGGAGACCAGGTCCGGGTGCGCACCGACGCCGAACACGGACTGCCCTCAGCCGCCGAGCTGCTCGACGGCGTCGACGGTCGCGCGGCGGTGTACGTCTGTGGACCGACTGCGATGGTCGAGGTCGTCTGCCGAAGCATTGCAGTCGATTCGGGCACCGAGGTTCACGTCGAACTCTTTTCCCCGCTGCCCCCCGTCGACGGATTGCCGTTCGAGTTGGAGCTGGCACACAGCGGCGAGGTGGTACCGGTGGCCGGTGATCAGAGCGCGCTGGCGGCCTTGCGGGCGATACGGCCGAACGTGACGTACTCCTGCCAGCGGGGATTCTGCGGCACCTGCGTACAACGGGTGCTCAGCGGCGAGGTCGACCATCACGACAACACCCTCACCGAGTCGCAGCGGGAACTCGGGCAGATACTGGTGTGCGTCTCCAGAGCCAATTCCGAAGGCGGACGGCTGGTCTTGGACGTCTAGCTCTGACATAGGCTCGGTCGCGGGGTTTCACAGCCCAATTTGGCAGACGCAGTTGACTACATCCCGCGGTTCGATTCCCTAAGCGCAAGTTGTTCACCAGGGCCCTGGCTGCCGCAATCTGTCCGTCCCGATCTGGTCACCGTGCCGAGACGGTCGGCGACGCCGGCGAAGTCTCCAACGACCATTCGACCATTCGACCGAACGTGCTACTGCATCTAGTCGAGCATGGTCGAGAAGGCTGCTTTGAGCCTTAGCGCCTTCTTGACCTCGTCGGCGGTCACGCACTGGGTGTCACGTCGATGTCACAACTAGTGCGAAATAGCGGGGACTGCGCTGGAACATGGAGGGAATGTTCTCGCTGCTCGGCGGCCGTACAGAGCCGTTGCGCGATGTCGAGGAACGCACTGACGGAGACTTAAAATCCGTCGGGTCACTTTCGCGCGGATCTCAAAATGCTTCTGTCGACAACAGTTGCGGCAGCCTACACTCTGCGCGTGGACCGTGACCGTATTCATGCCGCAATAGCGTCAAAGACGTGAGCGCGTTTCAGGACTCAGCCCGCGATCGATCCGATGGACCCCACGCGATTCCCCCAGAAACGCAGATGCTTGGTGCTGGCGCGCCGACCGGCCCCGATTCCAGCGAGTACACCGGGTCATCCTGGGCATCGCGATTCGCCTACCTGTCAACTAGCCAAGGAGATCCAACACTGGGCCTGACCTTCCGAAGCCCAACGTCATCACACCGGCAACCCGATCCCGTCGCCTCTTTAGACGCGACGGAGACTACGCCGATCTTCCATAACCGCGACCACGTTCACGACGTCTCAGGCTTGCGCTTCCCCGCGGCTGCCGTGTCGGCGTCGCGGGAGTAGTTCGGGTCCGTTGCGAGTCGGCTGTGTCGTGCGCCGTGCACGAAGTAGAACACCAAGCCCAGGGCCATCCACACGAAGAACCGAACCCACGTCGCGGCGGGGAGGTTCAGCATCAGGTAGAACGCGGCGAGCACCGCGAGTACGGGCACGACCGGAACACCGGGGCAGCGGAAGGCTCGCTTCAGGTCCGGTCGGGTGCGTCGCAGCACGATGACGCCAATGGCGACGAGCACGAAGGCGAACAGCGTCCCGATGTTCACCAGTTCGGCGAGATCGGTCAACGGCACGAACGTCGATATCGCGGCCACGACGACGCCGGTCAGGATCGTCGTGCGCACCGGGGTGCCGAACCGCGGACTGACCTTCGCGAAGGTCGGCGGTATCAGCCGATCCCGGCTCATCGCGAAGAAGACCCGGCTCTGACCGAGCATCAGAATCATCATGACCGTGGTCAGTCCGACAAGAGCCCCTATCGAGATCACGGTGGCGATACCTGACTGGCCGACCGAACGGAATGCCTCCGCGAGGGGGGCGTCGATCTTGATGTCGGTGTACTTCACCATCCCTGTCACCACGAGCGAAACTGCGACGTAGAGCACGGTGCAGATCCCCAGTGAGGCGAGAATGCCGATGGGCATGTCGCGCTGAGGGTTCTTGGTCTCCTCGGCGGCGGTTGCGACGATGTCGAACCCTATGTAGGCGAAGAACACCAAAGCCGCTCCCGTGAAGATCCCGCTGATCCCGAACGCGCCGGGCGCCAACCCCAGGTCCTGCAACAGCGACGGAGTGACCTTCGCACCCGCGGCAGCCTCCGAGCCGGAAGGTGGGATAAAGGGGGAGTAGTTGCTCATCTTGATGAAGAACAGACCGGCCACGATCACGAACAACACGATGGTGACCTTGATGACCACGAACACGAAGTTGAC
>JAOPWT010000300.1 GCA_025965555.1 Mycobacterium sp. | reverse complement strand
ATCCAACGGGCCGGGATGGCTCGATGCGACGGGCGGGGACTGCGGGTCGGTGCTCATGGGTCCATCCTTGCCCTTTTCACCCCAGTTGGAAACCAGCGGTACCGGGTAATCACCAGTTCGTCACCGTCGACTCATCCCGAGCTAAAGCCGAGCAACATGCGGGCAAGCTGGTTAGGGTCGCACGAGGCAGGTGACGCCGAAAGGACGCATCAGTGAACCCCGTACGACGATCCACGCGCAGAAGCACTCTGGCCGTTCTGACAGCGATCCTCGCTCTGGTGGCCGCCGCTTGCGGTAGCTCGAACCCGCTGGGAGGGGGTGAGATATCCGGTGATCTGAAGTCGATCGCGGTGGGCTCGGCGGACTTCACCGAGTCCAAGATCATCGCCGAGATCTACGCACAGACGTTGGAGGCCAACGGGTTCGACATCCGAAGGCAATTCGGCATCGGTAGCCGCGAGACCTACGTTCCCGCGGTCAAGGATCACTCGATCGACCTGATACCGGAGTACACCGGCAACCTCTTGCAGTACTTCGACAAGAACACCACGGCGACGGATCCCGAGTCGGTCGAACTGGCTCTGTACCGCGCTCTGCCGGGCGATCTTTCGATATTGACGCCCTCGCCCGCCAACGATCAGGACACGGTCGCGGTCACCGAGGCCACCGCGAAGAAGTGGAACCTCAAGACCATCGCCGACCTGGCCGCGCATTCCGCCGAGGTGAAGTTCGGTGGGCCGTCGGAATTCCAGAGCAGGGCCGAGGGGCTGCCCGGCCTCAAGGCCAAGTACGGCCTCGACATCGCGCCCGCCAACTTCGTCTCGATTAGCGACGGTGGCGGACCCGCGACGGTGCGCGCCCTCGTCGACGGCACGGTGACGGCGGCGGACATCTTCAGTACGTCGCAGGCGATACCGCAGAACAACCTGGTCGTGCTCGAGGACCCGAAGAACAACTTCCTGGCTGCCAACGTCGTCCCGCTGGTGGCGTCGCAGAAGATGTCGGACCAACTCAAGACCGTGCTCGACGCCGTCTCGGCAAAGCTCAGCACGCAGGCTCTCATCGAGATGAACACCGCGACGTCGGGTAACAGCGGTGTCGATCCCGATGAGGCGGCGCGCAAGTGGGTACGGGACAACGGGTTCGACAAGCCGCTGGGGGGCTGATGAGCGCTTGCGCGAAGACTAGAGAGACGCTGATGAGCGCTTGCGCGAAGAGTAGAGAGACGGGGTCCGAGTGATCAACTTCGAAGGCGTGACCAAGACGTACCCGGACGGCACCGTCGCCGTCGATGACCTGACGCTCGGGGTGCCCGACGGCGCCCTCACAGTGTTCGTCGGCCCGTCCGGCTGCGGCAAGACCACGTCGATGCGGATGATCAACCGGATGATCGACCCGACGTCGGGCGTGCTCACCGTCGATGGCAGCGACGTCACCAAGGTCGACGCGGTCAAGCTGCGGCTCGGCATCGGTTATGTCATTCAGAGCGCCGGGTTGATGCCCCACCTTCGCGTCGTCGACAACGTCGCGACCGTGCCCGTGCTCAAGGGTGAATCCCGTCGCGCCGCTCGCAAGGCCGCCCTCGGCGTGCTCGAACGCGTGGGGCTTGACCCGAAGTTGGCCGACCGGTATCCCGCGCAGTTGTCCGGCGGTCAGCAGCAGCGCGTCGGCGTGGCACGCGCATTGGCCGCCGATCCGCCGATCCTGTTGATGGACGAGCCGTTCAGCGCGGTCGACCCGGTGGTCCGCGAGGAACTTCAGGTCGAGATCTTGCGGCTGCAAAGCGAACTGCGCAAGACCATCGTGTTCGTCACCCACGACATCGACGAGGCGCTGAAACTCGGCGAGAAGGTCGCGGTCTTCGGCCGCGGCGGAGTGCTCGAGCAGTACGACGCGCCGCGTCGCCTGCTGTCCAACCCGGCCAACGACTTCGTGGCCGAATTCATCGGCGCCGACCGTGGCTACCGCGGGCTGCAGTTCTCTCCGGGAACGGGCCTGCCGCTGCACGACATCCGAACGGTCCCCGAGTCCGGTATCGATTCGCTGAATCTCGGTCCAGGTGAGTGGGCGCTCGTCACCAAGCCAGATGGCTCGCCGTATGCGTGGATCGACGTGAACGGGGTGGGCCTGCATCGACAGGGAAAGTCCCTGTACGACAGCACCATTGCGGGCGGCTCGCTCTTCACCCCCAACGGCACGATGCGCTTGGCACTCGACGCCGCGCTGTCGTCGCCCGCCGGGCTTGGCGTGGTCGTCGACGACCGCAAACAGGTCGTCGGCGGACTGAAGGCGGATGACGTCATCGAGGCGATCAAGAACAAGAAGGGGACCACCTAGTGCGCTACCTCTTCACGCACCTCGGTGACGCCTGGGATCTGACCCTGATCCACCTGTGGCTGTCGCTGGTCCCCCTGGTGCTCGGCCTGGTGATCGCCGTGCCATTGGGCGCCCTGGTGCAGCGGACGAGTCTGTTGCGCCGGTTCACCACCGTCGTGGCCAGCATCATCTTCACCATCCCGTCGCTGGCCCTCTTCGTGGTCCTTCCGCTGATCATCCCGACCCGAATCCTGGACGAGGCCAACGTCATCGTGGCGTTGACCCTGTACACGGTGGCCCTGCTGGTGCGTGCCGTGCCGGAGGCGCTCGACGCCGTCCCGCCCGCGGTGCTCGACGCCGCGACCGCCATCGGATACAAACCCCTGACGAGAATCCTGAAAGTTGAACTGCCGCTGGCAATTCCGGTGCTCGTCGCGAGCCTGCGCGTCGTCGCCGTCACGAACATCTCGATGGTGTCGGTCGGCTCGGTGATCGGCATCGGCGGCCTCGGCACCTGGTTCACCGAGGGCTATCAGGCCGACAAGAGCGACCAGATCATCGCGGGCATCATCGCGATCTTCGTGCTCGCGATCGTCGTGGACACGCTCATCATGTTCGGCGGAAAGCTCGCCACGCCGTGGGTACGAACGGGCCGCCGAGCCAAGGCAGGTGCCCGATGAACTTCCTTCAACAGGCGCTGTCCTACATCTTCACAGCGGCCAACTGGGGTGGACCGGCCGGCCTGACGGTGCGCATCCTGGAGCACCTGCAGTACACCGCGGTCGCGCTCGTCTTCTCGGCGCTCATCGCGATCCCCATCGGCATGATCATCGGCCACACCGGTCGCGGCACCTTCCTCGTGGTCGGCGGGGTGAACGCGCTGCGGGCCCTTCCGACGCTCGGTGTGCTGCTGCTCGGCGTGCTGCTGTGGGGGCTGGGTCTGGTCCCGCCGACGGTCGCGTTGATGCTGCTCGGCATCCCGCCGATTCTCGCCGGTACCTATTCCGGCATCGCCAACGTCGACCGGGACGTGGTGGACGCCGCGCGCTCGATGGGGATGACCGAGTCGAGGGTCCTGCTGCGCGTCGAGGTGCCCAACGCGCTGCCGTTGATCCTCAGCGGAGTCCGCACGGCGACGCTCCAGATCGTCGCGACGGCCACGGTCGCTGCATACGCGAGCCTCGGCGGTCTCGGCCGCTACCTCATCGACGGCATCAAGGTGCGCGAGTTCTACCTCGCCCTGGTGGGCGCGCTGGTGGTCACGGCCCTTGCGCTGATTCTGGACGGCGTCCTCGCCTTCGCGGTATGGCTCTCCGAGCCGGGCGCGGACCGATTCAGGAAGATGCCGCAGCCGTTCCTCGGCGATGAAGTCGCACTCGAATCCAGCTCGACATCACGATCTCGCGGGCTTTCCCAAGGCGGCTACGAAGCACGGGGGCCGTCGCCTACGGTGTAGGGATGAGTGAAGTAGACCGCTCTGAGTCGCAGGGGAACTGGCCGGCAATCCTGACGTGGCGCGCACACGACGTCCCTCGGATGGAGTCGGTGCGTGTGCAGCTGTCGGGCAACCGCATCAAGGCGTACGGCCGGATCGTGGCGGCCGCGACGGCGTCACATCCGGCGTTCAGCGCGTCCTATGACCTGGTCACCGACGACAGTGGTGCCACCAAGCGCCTGTCGCTGACGGTCACGTTGGCCGAGCGGGAACGCCAACTCAACATCGCGCGCGACGAAGAGAACATGTGGCTGGTCCAGGACAAGCAGAATCAGGCCACGCGGGCGCCGTACGACGGCGCCCTGGACGTCGACGTGATCTTCAGCCCGTTCTTCAACGCGCTGCCGATCCGCCGCACCAGCCTCTACCAACAGGCCCAATCGATCTCGCTGCCGGTGGTGTACGTACGTCTTCCGGAGCTGACGGTGGAGGCCGTGACCATCAACTACTCGAGCGAAGCGCCGAACCGTGGCGCGGGGATCAAGCTGCAGTCGCCGGTCGCCGCGACCACCATCACGGTGGACGACGAGGGGTTCATCCTCGACTATCCCGGACTTGCAGAGCGGATCTGATCACCCCGCCAGCACGTCCCGCGGCGGCGAGTTCCTGACGCCAGCCGTCCTCGCCGATGCCGATCGTCAGGATCTGAGGTCGGTCGAAGCCGTCGTAACGCATGCGCGCCGCGTGCCCCGACTCGACGAGTTCGGCGACCGAACCGGTCGCGGCCAGTCCGTCGCGGGCGCGACTCAGTAGCTCGATGGCGCGGTCCAGTGCAGATTTCACCGGGCCTGCGTTCGCCTCGCACATCGCGCGCACCAGTTCGGGTGCGGTGGCAGCGACCCGGGTGCCGTCCCGGAACGAGCCCGCCGCAAGCGAGAACGCCAGCGGCACGTCGGCCGCAATGACGGCGAGCGTCTCGGCGAGCAGGTGCGGCAGGTGCGAGATGGCCGCGGCGGCCGCATCGTGCTCGTCGGAGCGTGCGGGGACGACGACGCTTCCGCAGTCCAGGGCGAGGTGCATCACCTCGGCCCACACCGCGGGGTCGACGTGGTCGTCGACGCTGATCACCCACGGCGCGTCGACGAACAGCTTCTCGTCGCCCGCCGCCCAGCCGGAGTGCGCGGTTCCGGTCATCGGGTGGCCTCCGACGAAGTTCTCGAGCAGACCATGTTCGCGAACTGCTTGCAGGACTTCGACTTTCACGCTCGTCACGTCGGTCAGCGGGCAATGGGCAGCAGTCGTGCGGACATGGTCGAGCAGCACCGGTAGGGCAGGCATCGGGACGGCGAGGACGATCAGCGCGTTCGTCGAAGCCGCCCGCTCCAGTACCTCGGTCAGGCTGGTGTCGGCATCGAAACCATCGAAGCGGGCGGCTTGCACACCGTCGATGGACCGGTTGTAGCCGAACACCTCGCGACCGGCGGCCTTGGCGGCCCGCATCAACGACCCGCCGATCAGTCCGAGGCCCAGTACGCACACCGGTCGTCTGCGGTTCGCGCAAGCGCTCATCGCTGGTGTTGCCACCCTGCAAGGTTGACATATCGCCGACCGATGCGAGCGTCGGGCTTGATCGTGATCGCTGGTCAAGGCGCCTGATATGGGACTACCGTGAGATTCATGGGAGCACAGCGAGCGCAGGCGCAGAACCGGGCCGCAGATCTCCCGGACGGATTCGGTGTGGCAGTCGTTCGCGAGGACGGCAAATGGCGCTGTTCGTCGTTGCGCAGCAGCGCGTTGACGAGCTTGGCGGCCGCGGAGACGGAGCTCAGAGAGTTGCGCAGCGCGGGCGCCGTCTTCGGGCTGCTCGACGTCGATGACGAGTTCTTCGTGATCGTGCGCCCCGCCCCAGCGGGTGCTCGCCTGTTCCTTTCTGACGCGACGGCGGCCGTGGACTACGACATCGCCAGGCAGGTGCTCGAGAAGCTCGACGCCGACCTGGACCCCGACGACCTCGAGGACGAGGACCCGTTCGAGGAGGGCGATCTCGGCGTGCTCTCCGACATCGGCCTCTCCGAGGGCGTGCTCAGCATCATCCTGTCCGACGACGACTATGCCGATGAGCAGCTTTCCCGGATCGCGCAGGAGATGGGCTTCGGCGACGAAATGTCCGCGTTCCTCGACAAACTCGATCGCTGAGTCATTGAACGATGCTGACCTGATCAGGACGGCGCTC
>JAOPWT010000296.1 GCA_025965555.1 Mycobacterium sp. | reverse complement strand
AGCGCATCTTCGACTCCAAGGTGTTCGTGGTGTCGTTCGTCTTCAACGTGCTCGTCGCCGCGCTGATCGTCTTCGTCGGAGATCAGCTCGGGGTGGGCACCCAGCTGTCGACCGCGATCATCGTCGTCCTCGGCATCAGGATCTTCGGCAACGCCGCCGCACTGCGGCGCAGACTGTTCGGCGCCTGAGCAGTGACCGAACCCGCCGAACCCACCCCGGAAGCCGTGGCAGAACACGGACGGCACGAACTGCCCGACGGCGAGCCCGTCCGGCCGATCGGCGAGCTGCAGCCGGGCGGCGTCGCGGGCGTGGTGCGCCGCGGTCGGACCCAGCTCGCTTTCGGGGCCCTCGCGGTCGCGCTGTGCGTGCTGCTCGGGGTGGCGATCGTCACGCAGGCGCGGCAGACCGAGTCCGGTGACTCGCTGGAGACGGCCCGCCCCGCCGACCTGCTGGTGCTCCTTGACTCCCTGCAACAACGCGAAGCCGCCCTCAACACCGAGGTCGCCGACCTGCAGCGGACCCTCGAGTCGCTGCAGTCGTCGGGTAGTAACGACAAGGCCGCGATCGAGAATGCGCAGGCCCGGTTGGCGGCGCTGTCGATACTGATCGGCACCGTGGCCGCGACCGGGCCGGGGGTCACCATCACCATCGACGACATCGCGCCCGGGGTGTCGCCGGAGACCATGCTCGACGTCGTCAACGAGCTGCGTGCGGCCGGCGCCGAGGCCATGCAGGTGAGCAGCACTGGTCAGTCGCCGGTGCGCGTGGGCGTCGACACCTGGGTGGTCGGATCGCCCGGCGCGCTCGTCGTCGACGCCACCACGCTGTCGCCGCCCTATTCCGTTCTGGCCATTGGAGATCCGGCGACATTGGCCGCGGCGATGAACATCCCGGGTGGGGCCGTCGACAGCGTCGAGCGCGTCGGCGGCACAATGTCTGTGCAGCAAGCCGACGTGGTGAACGTGACCGCCTTGCGGCAACCGAAACCCCGCCAATACGCTCAGCCAGTCAAGTGAGCACGACATCGGCATCCAGCCTGATAACCACCGAGCCCAACAAGGAGCCCAGTGAGCGAGATTCCGTCCGACCTCTACTACACCGAGGACCACGAATGGGTGCGTCGGACGGGCGACGACACCGTGCGGGTCGGCATCACTGACTTCGCCCAGGCCGCGCTCGGCGACGTCGTGTTCGTCGAACTGCCCGACGTCGACGCTGACGTCATTGCAGGCGGTGAGTTCGGCACCGTCGAGTCGACCAAGTCGAACTCGGACCTCTTCGCACCGATCACCGCGAAAGTCGTTGCCGTCAACGGCGAAGTGGCCGACTCTCCCGAGTTGGTCAATACCGACCCGTATGGCGCCGGATGGCTCATCGACCTGCAGCTCGACGCCGCTTCGCTGTCCGAGGCACTCGACGGCCTGCTCGACGCCGACGCCTACGGTGCAACCCTCGACGAATGAGAATTCCGGCGGTGGTGGACACCAACACCACCGGCGCGCGGTACGGTCGTCTCGAGACGCACGACGCGGCGGCGTACCTCTCAAGTGCCCCGAGCGGGAGTCGGCGCGTCCGCCAACCATCGCCACAGCAGCCAGTAAGGAGCACCGGGTGACGGACAACGACACCAGTTCGGGAGCTGATCAGTCCGAAGAAGTGACGGTCGAGACCACATCGGTCTTCCGATCCGACTTCCTCAACGAATTGGACGCCCCGCCCACGACTGGCACCGACAGTGCCGTGTCGGGAGTCGAGGGACTGCCCGCCGGTTCGGCACTGCTCGTCGTCAAGCGCGGACCGAACGCGGGATCGCGATTCCTGCTCGACCAGGCGCGGACCTCGGCCGGTCGGCACCCCGACAGCGACATCTTCCTCGACGACGTGACCGTGAGTCGTCGACATGCCGAGTTCCGGCTCGAAACCGGGGAATTCCAGGTCGTCGACGTCGGCAGCCTCAACGGCACCTACGTCAACCGCGAGCCCGTGGACTCCGCGGTGCTCGCCAACGGCGACGAGGTCCAGATCGGCAAGTTCCGACTGGTGTTCCTCACCGGCCCCAGGGGCGACGACGGCGGTTCGGCTAGCTAATGACCGCCCCCGACACCCCAGCGCTCGCCGGGATGTCGATCGGAGCGGTCCTGGACTCGCTACGACCCGACTTTCCGGACGTGACCATCTCCAAGATCCGCTTCCTGGAAGCTGAAGGTCTGGTCACGCCCCAGCGCTCGGGGTCGGGTTATCGGCGGTTCACCGCCTACGATTGTGCGCGGCTGCGGTTCATCCTCACCGCACAGCGCGATCACTACCTTCCGCTGAAGGTCATCAAGGCCCAGCTCGACTCGCAACCCGACGGCGCGCTGCCCGAGACCGGATCCGGTTACGGCGTACCGAAATTGGTGCCGGTTTCCGGCGACGACGACGGTGCCGTTTACGACACCTCCGCGGTGGCCCCCGCGCAGGTCAGGTTGAGCCGCGAGGATCTGCTGACGCGTTCGGGGGTCGACGAGGAGTTGCTCGGCGCCCTCATCAAGGCAGGCATCATCAAGTCCGGACCAGGCGGATTCTTCGACGAGCACTCCGTCGTGACCGCCCAGTGCGCGAAGGCACTGGCGGACTACGGCGTCGAACCACGCCATCTGCGGGCGTTCCGCTCGGCGG
>JAOPWT010000638.1 GCA_025965555.1 Mycobacterium sp. | reverse complement strand
AACGTCCGCTTCTATCCGACCGCGGCCGCCGCCCAGCGAGAAGGGTTCCGGGCCTGCAAGCGCTGCAGGCCGGACGCGTCTCCTGGATCTCCGGAGTGGAACGTGCGTGGCGACGTCGTCGGGCGGACGATGCGATTGATCGCCGACGGCACCGTCGACCGCGAAGGCGTCACCGGGCTCGCAGCCCGCATCGGCTACACCACCCGCCAGCTCGAGCGGCTGTTGCAGGCCGAGGTCGGCGCGAATCCCCTCGCCTTGGCCCGTGCGCAACGTACGCAGACCGCACGCGTGCTGATCGAGACGACGGATCTGCCGTTTGGCGACGTTGCGTTCGCAGCGGGCTTCTCAAGCATCCGCCAGTTCAACGAGACGCTGATGGCCGTGACCGCGCTGACGCCGACGCTGTTGCGTCAACGTGCGCGGGCACGGTTCGGCCCCGGCAGGTCGACGGGCTCGGGAATGGTGACCCTACGGCTGCCGGTCCGAACGCCGTTCGCCTACGAAGGATTGTTCGGGCATCTCGCGGCGAGCGCAGTGCCGGGGGTCGAGGAAGTCCGTGACGGCGCTTACCGTCGGACGCTGAGACTTGCGTCGGGAAACGGTGTCGTGAGCCTGACCCCGCAGCCGGATCACGTTCAGTGCCAGCTCAGCCTGGACGACTTCCGCGATCTCTCGACTGCCATCGCGAGGTGTCGCCGCCTGCTCGACCTCGATGCCGATCCCGAGGCGGTGCTCGACGTCCTCAGTCGGGATACACGGATGACTGCACTGGTCGCCAAGGCGCCTGGGCAGCGCATCCCGCGCACCGTCGATGAGTCGGAACTGGCGTTGCGCGTCGTCATCGGTCAACAGATCTCGGTGAAGGCGGCTCGGACGCATGCGGGTCGTCTCACGGAGGTCTACGGATCGCCCATCGACGACTCCAACGGCCTCCTCACCCATGTGTTCCCGAGTGTTGAGCAGCTGGCCGACCTCGACACGGCACACCTCGCGTTCCCCACGTCGCGGCAGCGGACGTTCGTGGGGCTCGTACGTGCGTTGGCCGACGGAGACGTCGTTCTCGATCCGGGCTGCGACTGGAATCGCGCCCGCGAACAACTGCTGGCACTGCCCGGTGTCGGACCGTGGACCGCGGAGGTGATTGCGATGCGCGGACTCGGCGATCCAGACGCATTCCCCGTGACCGATCTGGGCGTACTGGCGGCCGCCAGGACCCTCGGCCTGCCCGCGGATCCCCGGGAGCTGAAAGAGCACAGCGGACGCTGGCGACCGTGGCGAGCCTATGCGACGCAACATCTTTGGACGGCACTCGAGCACGACGTCAACAACTGGCCACCCAAGCAGGCCGCGAAGGAGAACTGATGGACACCCTGCAGTACCGCAGCGTCGACAGCCCGGTGGGCCTGCTGACGCTGGCCGGCAAGAACGGTCGGCTACGGCATTTACGAATGGTCGACCAGACCTACGAACCCAGCCACGACGGCTGGGAATCCGACGACACGACCTTCGAAGACGTGGTCGGCCAGCTGAAGGCCTACTTTGCCGGCGAGCTCATCGACTTCGACGTGGAGCTCGACCTCGTCGGTACGGAGTTCCAGCGCCGAGTATGGGCCGCCTTGCTCACCATCCCGTATGGAGAGACCCGCTCGTATGGCGAGATCGCCGTGCAGATCGGTTCGCCTGGCGCATCCCGCGCGGTCGGCTTGGCGAACGGTCATAATCCGGTGGGCATCATCGTGCCATGCCATCGAGTAATTGGCGCGAGTGGAAATCTGACCGGATACGGCGGCGGGCTTAATCGAAAGAGACAGCTCCTCGATATGGAGAAGAATCGCACATCTCCGGTTGCGACCTTATTCGACTGACAATTAAATGGAAATACAAATAGAAATGCCAGAGGCCCCCAATCGGAATTGGGGGCCTCTGGACTTAAAGGGTGTTCGGCGGTGTCCTACTTTTCCGCCCGGTGGGGCAGTATCATTGGCGCTGGTAGGCTTAGCTTCCGGGTTCGGGATGGGTCCGGGCGTTTCCCTGCCGCTGTTGCCGCCGTAACTCTATTTTATTTTCAGCCCCGTGTTGGTGTTATTTGGTGGTGGGGTGTGGTCTGTCCGATTGCGTGGACTGGATTGTGGTTGCGAGGTCAGTGTGGTGTTACACGTTTTTGCCCAATGGGTTTTCTTTTTGGGTGTGTGTAAGTTTTCGGCCGGTTAGTGCCAGTTCCCTGCGCCCATTGCTGGGTTTCTAGGTCTGGTCTATCGATCCCGTGGTCTGCGGGGGGCCTTATCCCACTTGATGGGTGAGAAACCTGGTCTTGGAAGAGGTTTCCCGCTTAGATGCTTTCAGCGGTTATCCTGTCCGAACGTAGCTATCCAGCCGTGCCCCTGGTGGGACAACTGGTAGACCAGAGGTTCGTCCGTCCCGGTCCTCTCGTACTAGGGACAGGTTTCCTCAAGTTTCTGACGCGCGCGGCGGATAGAGACCGAACTGTCTCACGACGTTCTAAACCCAGCTCGCGTGCCGCTTTAATGGGCGAACAGCCCAACCCTTGGGACCTGCTCCAGCCCCAGGATGCGACGAGCCG
>JAOPWT010000285.1 GCA_025965555.1 Mycobacterium sp. | reverse complement strand
GCCCCGGTTCGGCCTGGAGCTGCCCGAGCTGTTCGGAGACAAACTGACTGGCATCAAACTGATTTCACGTCGCGCCATGTCGGCGCCGTCGTCGGGTTCGTCGAAGGTGCACGCCGTCGAGCAGCAGGAGATCCTCGACGAAGCCTTCGCGCCCTAGTCGAACCCGGCTGCCCCGACTCGCCGCTTCGCGGTGACCACCCAAGCGCGCCGAGCCAGCAACCCCCTGAACCCCGGACCCGCGGTATCGGCTAACCTGACCTTCACTCAACACGCGTCTAACAACAGGAGTGTTCATGGAGGGCTTTGCCGGGAAAGTCGCCGTCGTCACGGGCGCCGGATCGGGCATCGGGCAGGCATTGGCCATCGAGCTGGCGCGGTCGGGTGCGAAGGTCGCCATCAGCGACGTCGACACCGAGGGCCTTGCCGTCACCGAAGCGCGCTTGAAGGCCATCGGCGCTCCGGTGAAGGCCGATCGCCTCGACGTCACCGAGCGGGAGGCGTTCGAGCTCTACGCCGAGGGCGTCAAGGCGCACTTCGGCAAGGTCAACCAGATCTACAACAACGCGGGCATCGCGTTCACGGGCGACGTCGAAGTCAGCTCGTACAAGGACATCGAACGCATCATGGACGTCGACTTCTGGGGCGTCGTCAACGGCACCAAGGCCTTTCTTCCACACCTGATTGAGTCCGGCGACGGCCACGTCGTCAACGTCTCCAGCCTCTTCGGCATCTTCTCGGTGCCCGGTCAAGCGGCCTATAACGCCGCCAAGTTCGCGGTGCGCGGCTTCACCGAGGCGCTGCGTCAGGAGATGCTCGCCGCCAAGCGTCCCGTCAAGGTGACGACGGTGCACCCGGGCGGCATCAAGACGGCGATCGCGCGCAACGCGACGGCGGCCGAGGGCATCGACCCCAACGACCTCGCGAAGGTTTTCGACAAGAAGCTGGCCAGCACCACACCGGAGAAGGCCGCCAAGATCATCCTCGAAGCCGTCCGGAAGAACAGGGCCCGCGTGCTCGTCGGCGCCGACGCGAAGGCCCTCGACATCATCGTCCGGATCACCGGTTCGGGTTATCAGAGGTTGTTCTCGTCGGTGATCGCCAAGGTACTGCCGAACGTGCACTGAGCCGCGCGCGGGTCGTGTGCAGGCACCCACGCTAATGGCCGAGCGGGTGGGCCGCCAGCCACTCGTCGGCCACGGCGCCAGGGTCGGCGCCTGCTGCCACCTTGCCGAGCATGTCGGCCAATGACCCGGTGTCCAGCTCCCCCGCGATCTCGTTGAGCGCCAGCACCTGACGTTCGTTCAACTCGTTCCTTCGGTACAGCGGCACGACGTTCTCCGCGCGGATGGCCGAGGTCCGATCACTGAGCACGACGACGTCGTGGGGCGTCTGCGGTACGGCGGTCGACGTCCACGCCGCGTCGACCCGGCCCGATCGCAACGCGCCCACCAGCGTTGCAGCGTCCGGGAATTCGACGGCAGCGGGCAGTCGGCAGGTCGCGACGCCTGCAGGCGAGCGCTCGCCGATGACCTTGCCGACCGTCAGCCCCGAGCAGTGTTGCACCAGTGCAGCCACGTCGTGCCTGCCCCACTTCTGCGCGGTCGAGGTCGTGACGGCCAGTGCGGGCTTGTCCTCGGCGGACTGCGCGTAGTCGCCGGCACCGATACCCTCCGGCAACGCCGAGATCATCGACCGGTACACCTGCTCGGCGGCGCGAGCCGTCGCATCGGGATCGAAACGCGCCAGCAGTCGCCCCGTGAATCCCGGCGCCGCCTCCACGTCGCCGGTGTCCAGGTCGGCTACCGGATCGGGGCTCTTCTCGACGTGCGCTGGACTGCCGTATGACCGCAGCGCCGCGGCATACACGTTGGCCAGCAGCGTCGACGCGACGTCCGGACCGGCGCCGACGGCGAGCGACGGGGGCGGCGGCGGCGTACCCCCGCAGCCCGCGATCAGCGTGACGGCAAAAAGCGCCGCCAGCCGCCGAAGCCCCACCGCGCGGCTCAGAGCTTCGACGCGGCCGCCACTGCCGCGGCCACAGCCGGGGCCACCCGCGGGTCCAGCGCGCTCGGCACGATGTGGTCGACGGCGAGGTCGTCGCCGACTACGGAGAAGATGGCCTCCGCGGCGGCCGTCTTCATCACCTCGGTGATGCGACGGGCACCGGCATCGAGCGCGCCGCGGAACACGCCGGGGAAGGCCAGCACGTTGTTGATCTGATTGGGGAAGTCGCTGCGGCCGGTGGCGACGACGGCCGCATACTTGCGTGCCGCGTCGGGGTGGATCTCCGGGTCCGGATTGGACATCGCGAACACGATGCCGCCCGGCTTCATCGTCGCGATCAACTCCTCGGGAACGAGCCCGGCCGAGACCCCAATGAACACGTCGGCGCCGCTGAGTGCCTCGGCGATGCCGCCGGTGAGGCCGCGCGGGTTGGTCCTGGTCGCCAGCTCCGCCTTGAAGGGGTTCATGTCGTCGCGGCCGGTGTGCAGGATGCCCTGGCTGTCCAGCACCGTGATGTCGGTGATCCCCGAAGCCAGCAGGATGTTCGTGCAAGCGACGCCAGCGGCGCCAGCACCCGACATGACCACCTTCAGCGTGTGCATGTCGCGATCGAGCACCTTGATGGCGCCCAACAGTGCAGCGAGCACGACGATCGCGGTGCCGTGCTGATCGTCGTGCATGACGGGGCAGTCCAGTGCCTCGATCACGCGCCGCTCGATCTCGAAGCAGCGGGGCGCCGAGATGTCCTCGAGGTTGACCGCGCCGAAGGTCGGGCGCAGGCGGATGATCGTCTCGACGATTTCGTCGGGGTCCTTGGTGTCCAACACGATCGGGATCGAGTCCAACCCACCGAAGGTCTTGAACAGCGCGCTCTTGCCCTCCATCACCGGCAGCGAGGCGGCAGGACCGATGTCGCCGAGGCCGAGCACCGCGGTGCCGTCGCTGATCACCGCGACCAGCCGGTTGGCCCAGGTGTACTTCTTCGCCAACGTGTGGTCGGACGCGATGGCCCGACTGACCTGGGCCACGCCCGGTGTGTAGGCAATCGACAGGGCACGCTGGGTGTCCAGCGGCGCCTTCAACGCGACCGAGAGCTTGCCGCCTTCATGAGCGTCGAAGATCGCGGCGTCATCGATGACGACTTGAGGGGTACGCGCCGCTGGCGAGCTCTCGCGCGGGGAACCGACAATTCCGTTGGACACCGCGTCAGGGTACTTCAACTCACTGCCCCATCTGAGCGGGTTTGCATGTTGTCAGGCAGGCGCTCCCAGGCTTTGGGCGTACCATCAGCAACGGTCGTTTCGGGGTCCAACGAAGCTGCTCCGCCCGCTGAGGGGAGGTCGTTCGTGCCGTCATTCCGCGCCCTGCAGCCGTCGATGCTGCGCCCAGCGAACCGTAGATTGCCAGGGCCCGACGCCAACTCGATCCACGTGCCCGTCGCAAGGGCGATGGTCGACTGCGGTGTCTACGCCGACGGCCACCGACTACCCGGCAAGTACACCCACGCCGCCGCCCTGCACAAGGTCCGTGAACTTGAGATGGACGGCGTCCGCGCCTTCGTCTGGGTGGGGCTGCACGAACCCGATGAACACCAGATGCAGGCCGTCGCCGACGTGTTCGGCCTCCACGAACTGGCCGTCGAGGACGCCGTCCACGCCCACCAGCGACCCAAGCTGGAGCGCTACGACAACACGCTGTTCCTGGTGCTCAAGACCATCATGTACGTCGAGCACGAGTCGGTGGCCAAGGCTCGCGAGATCGTCGAGACCGGCGAGATCATGATCTTCGTCGGGCCTGACTTCGTGGTGACGGTCCGACACGGCGATCATGGCGGGCTCGCCGGCGTGCGCAAGCGGATGGACAGCAGTCCCACCAACTGCGCGCTTGGCCCGTACGCCGTGCTCCACGCGATCGCCGACCACGTCGTCGACCACTACCTCGAGGTGACCGACCTCGTCGAAACCGACATCGACGCGATGGAGGAGAACGTCTTCTCCCCGACCAGTGAGACCGACATCGAGCACATCTACCTGCTCAAGCGGGAGGTCGTCGAGATGCGCAGAGCGGTGGGCCCCCTTAACCTCGCCCTGCAGCGCCTCGGGTCGGACCACCACGACCTGATCTCTAAGGAGGTTAGGCGCTACATCCGCGACGTCGTCGACCACAACACGCAGGCGTCCGATCGGATCGCCAGCTACGACGAGGTCCTCAGCTCGCTGGTACAGGCCGCCGTCGGCAAGGTGTCCATGCAGCAGAACATGGACATGCGCAAGATCTCGGCGTGGGTGGCGATCGCCGCCGTCCCGACGGCACTCGCGGGCATCTACGGCATGAACTTCGAACACATGCCGGAGTTGGCGTGGACGTGGGGCTATCCCATGGTGCTGTTCGTGATGGCGACCGTCTGCTCGGTGCTGTACCTGACGTTCCGCCGCAACCACTGGCTGTAGTGCGGCGCCGAACGTGGATTACCCCCACGCCATTCGCCAGAACGCGTGGGGGTAATCCACGTTCGGCGACCACTGGCTCTAGCGCGGCTC
>JAOPWT010000279.1 GCA_025965555.1 Mycobacterium sp. | reverse complement strand
TCGGCGGGCTGGAGCGAAGCGACCCGGGGATTAGGATCGGCGCCATGGACTTCCGCGTATTCGTCGAACCGCAGCAGGGCGCCACCTACGGTGATCAGTTGGCCGTGGCACAGACCGCAGAGGCGGCCGGCTACTCGGCGTTCTTCCGCTCCGATCACTACGTGGCGATGGCAGGCGACGGCCTCCCGGGACCAACCGACTCCTGGGTGACGCTGGGCGGCATCGCCCGCGAGACGTCGACGATCAGGCTGGGCACGATGGTCACCTCCGCCACGTTCCGCTACCCGGGTGTACTGGCCATCTCCGTCGCCCAGGTCGACGAGATGAGCGGTGGCCGTGTGGACTTGGGCATCGGCGCGGGTTGGTTCGAGGCCGAGCACGACGCGTATGCCATCCCGTTTCCGTCGCTCGGCGAGCGGTTCGAGCGGCTGGGTGAGCAGCTGGACATCCTGACCGGACTGTGGGGTACGCCGGTGGGTGAGACGTTCGACTACAGCGGCGAGCACTACTCCATCAAGAATTCGCCTGCGCTGCCCAAGCCTACGCAGACACCTCACCCTCCGATCATCATCGGCGGCGGCGGTCCCAAGCGAACGCCCGCCCTGGCGGCCAAGTATGCATCCGAGTTCAACATTCCGTTCGTCGACCTCGACACCCTCAAGACCCAGTACGGCCGCGTCGCAGCGGCGGTCGCCGACGCGGGCCGCGCCGCCGACTCCCTGACGTACTCGGCGGCGTTCGTGGCGTGCGCCGGGCGCGACGACGCCGAGGTGGCCAAGCGGGCGGCGGCCATCGGCCGCGAGGTCGACGAGCTGCGCAGCGACTCACCTCTGGTCGGCACGCCCGCGGAGATCGCGGACCGACTGGGTGCGTTCATCGAAGCCGGCGTCCAACGCGTCTATCTGCAGCTTCTGGACATGTCCGATCTCGCGCACGCGGAGTTCTTCGCCAGCGAGGTTGCCGGTCAGTTCAGCTGACGGCAAGCCCCTTCACCAGCCGATGCCTTCATACTGACCGGCCACCGACGCCGGACTCGCCGCGATCCGTACGAGATCCAGCACCGCCTGGTCGGGCCTGAACTTCGTCACCGCCTGGTGGAATTCGCGCCCGCTCTCGGCGATCAGCACGACGTCCGACTGCTCGAGCACCTCGTTGAGGTCGTCCTTCACCTGACAAGAGCCGTGCGTGATCGCCTGCTCGAGGCGGCTGGCCGCAGTCGGGTTCGGGTCGAATACGGCTACCGAGAAGCCCTGTTCGATGAGCGTTGCCACGACCTAGACGATCGGGCTCTCGAGCGGATCGTCGGTGTCGCGCTTCAGGCCGAGCCCGAGCACTCCGATGCGCCTTCTCTTCCGCTCGATCACCGAGTCGATCACGCGCTGAATCTGGACTTCGTTGCTTTCGAGCAATGAATTCAGAAGGGGCGTCGAGACATCCAGTGCGCGCGACTGCTGGGTGATGGCGTGGACACTCTTCGGCAGACGGGATCCGCCGAACGCAAAGGCCGGTTTGAGACAGCCCGGCGAGATGTTCTGCTTCCGGTCCTCGGCGAAGATCTTCATCACTGCGTGACTGTCGGTGTCGAATTTCTTGCAGATCGCCCCGATCTCGTTCGCGAACGTCATCTTCACCGCCTGAAACGAGTCGCATGCACTCTTCAGTAGCTCGGCCTCGCGCGTCCGGACCCGGTGGAAGGGGGCGTTGACCCCGCGGTACAGCTCCAGCAGCGTCTTGGCCAGTCCATCATCCGACGTCCCGACGACGGTGTAGGGCGGGCTGCGGAAGTCGACGACCGAGGTGCCCTCTCGGAGGAATTCCGGATTGGACGCCACCCCGAATTCCTCGTGCTCCCGTTTACCCGATACGCGTTCGACGATGCTCGCGAATCGCTCGGCCGTGCCGGGCAGGACCGCGCTCCTGATGGCGATGCCGTGATAGCCGGACTTGGTTCGCAGCACGTTGCCGATCTGCTCGGCGACGGCCATGACCTTCTCGTCGTTCAGACTGCCGTCGGAATTACTGGACGTTTCGGCGCACACCAGACTGAAGTCGCTGTTCAGCACGGCCGCTTCGACGTCATCCGTTGCTCGGAGCCGATCGCCGGCACGCGCCCTGCGGAGCAGGTCCTCGACTCCGGGCTCCACGATCGGCGCTCGGCCCTCGTTGATCGACTGGACCGTGCATGGATTGTGGTCGACGCCAACGACCTGGTGGCCGAGATCGGCGAGACACACGGCCGAAACCGTGCCGACGTAGCCGAGTCCGAAGATGCTGACTTTCATGACCGCCCCCTAGCAAAGCACTGCGCGAGCCGGCCACGCCGGGGTTGTCCGCCGCGCCGTGTGTCGATCGACCTCGCGGCACGGAACTCACCGAACAACCCCGGCGTACCCAACTGAACCAGTCGATCCCCCATCGACCTTGACATCACTATCCGGTACCCGTCTGCTGCCGAATATGGGCCGTGGGAGCCAATTCCCGCTGGATCCCGGCCTAGTTCGGCTAAGAGGCGCGGTCGGCGCGGAACCGCACGACCGCCTCCGCGCGACTGCGCACTTCGAGCTTGGTCAGCACACTGTGCACGTGATTCTTCACGGTATGGACCGCGATGCACAGTTGCGATGCGATCTCCTGGTTTGAAAGACCCAGTTCCAGCAGACGAAGGATCTGGTCCTCACGAGAGGTGAGAACTAGTTCCTTCTGCACGGGCCGTCGCTGTGACGCAAGGCTCGACAACCTGCGGAGCAGAATCGCCCCGATGCGCGGTGAGCACAAGGACTCACCCGTTGCCACGCGACGGATGAGATGCAAGAGGTCGTCGAGGGAGTCGCTGCGCAGGTGATACCCGGCCACCCCCGCCTCCGCACACGCCACGATCTGGGGTTCGTCGTCCTCGGAGATCCCCAGAGCTATCACCTTCGCATCGCCGTTGATGGCGAACACCTCGCGCAGCAACGACCGGCTGTCGCGCGCGGCCATGTTCACCAGGATGACGTCGAGCGTGTGGGACTCGAGTGCCACACTCAGCGACTCCAGGTCCCATGCGACGGCGGCAACGCATGCACCGGTCGCGGCGAAGATTGCCGCGAGGTTGTCGCGATACAGCGCGTAGTCATCGACGATCAGGACATTCGTCAGGGTCGGCGCCTCGCGATTCTCGCTTCCCGACACCGTCGCCTCTGAACAGTTGGTCCTAGTTCTCGTCACCAGGGGTCCCCGGCTGTCCACCGACGTCACCCTCGTTGGCAAGGTGATCTCGGCCGGACGGCCGTGCACCTGCCGTAGATCCGGCACCGCGGTGAATGACCAGTGCCGCGCCAGTGCCTCGAATTCGTTAGGTGGCGCAACCTTCGCAGCCACGTCCTCAGTTCGCATCAGTCCCCCGACTTCTGTTAGCTCACCGTCTGTAGCAAGCCCCGCCCGCTACATAATGAGCCCCAAAATCGGAAAAGTCACGACGGTGTCAATTATTGATTGATCATGCAAGTAGATTGCTAAATCTGCAGCGGCGCGCTGAAAACTCGATTATGGGAAACACAAACACTCAAATCGATTTGCTGCACGATCCGCGCGCCACCATGGGACGAGTTTGCAAAGGAGCAGGTGGAGCCACCAGTACCTTGGACGCTCGGTAGCCCGCCCAGTACATGTCACGTCGCCGATTCGAGTACGTTCACCTGGGTCAAGACTTTGCTGTACCTACCTCGTCGGGTTAACTTCGCGGGCCGCGACTGCCGTGCGCCGACGGTCACATCGCCTGGTCAACTCGTCGAACTTGATACCTGTCCAATTCGAGGTCAGCACGCGGATCGAGGTAGCGACCCGCGCGCTCAGCTGGCCGGGCTGACGCTGGCTGCCCGCGGCTACTATCAGTCCTCGTGACCCCCGACCGCCGCGACGACTCGAGAAACGACGAGCCCGCGTGGCACGAACGCACGTCGACCGTCGTCGGAGCCAGCGTCGGCGCCTTAGCGGTGATCGGGCTCCTCTGGCTACTCATCTCCTACGTTGCCGGCGGATCCGACGACCCACCGCCCGGCTCCCAGTACTTCCTGGAGCCCAGCGTGTCGGGCAGCAGCACGGAACTCACCACGACGACGAGTACCGAGACGATCACCAGCACCAGCCCACCGTTGACCACCGACATCAATCCCGGCGAGACCTCGACGACGTCCGGCACGGACACCACCACCACGTCCACGTCCACGACGCCGTTCGATCCCTCGAACCTGCCCCGCACCAAGACGTCGACCACCAACGGTGACGGCAGCACCAGCCGGCGCCCCCGGTTCAACGAGACGCGGACGCTGTACCCGCCCCCATAGCCGCTCGGCTCAACGGCCTTGCGCGGCGAAGTCGGCGACCATCGCCTCGGCGCTGCGCACCGCCGCGCGGCAGGCCCTGGTGGTGAACGGATCATTGAGCGGATGGTCGGCCCTGCGCCGCCACCGTTGCGCAGCGGAGAAGGCCGCCCGCGGACCGTCGTAGGGCGCGTCGGGTTGCAAACCGAGCCGAGTGGCCGCGTCGGTGCCCGAGCCCCCGATGATGCGCCGCAGCGAGGCCATCTCTTCGTCATTCAAAGTCGTTGCCCGCGAACGCAGTTGGCTCAACAAACGGAGCTCTTCGAACGCGTGGGTGTCGGCAAGCAGAGGGTCGATGTCGGCGACGATGTACGGAGTCGCGTAGATCGGGTTGGCCTCGACGAACCGGCGCAGTGAGAGCAACGCAGTGTGCGCCTTGAGCAGATCGGACCGCTGCGCGAACTGCTGATCGATGACGTCGCGCAAGGCGATCAACCCGCTGCGCTCGAGGAGTTCATCGGCCAGCGCGACCGAGTCGCTGATGCCCGCACGCAGCACCGCGATCGAGATCCGGATGCCGAACATGCCGAACCGCTCCAGCAGCGCTGCGCGGGTGGCGGCATCAACGGGCAGCTGGCTGTCCTCGCGGACGAAGCGGTCCACCGACAGCATCGCCTTGGCCAGCTCGGCCGCATCCACCCCAGCCAGCTTCTCCAGCGCGACGAACTCGCTTTGTCGCAGCGTCCGCGCGGTGAGCGCGAGCAGCCCGGACACCGGGACCACGGCCTGGCAGATGCCGGTCTTGTCCATCTCGGCGGTGAAGCGGGTCGCGACGTCCTTCGCGGACAGCATCGCGTCGATGCGGCCCGCTCCGATCTCGTCGGCTCTGGACGCGACGCCGATGACGCCGAGCGCTCCCGCCGAGCCGCCGACGAGCGTGCCGATCTGCTTGAGCAGTGCGATGTCCACCGCATTGAGCGTCCGCAGGAGGAAGACGACCGCATCGACGCGCGGCACGCCGTCGTCGGGGACCAGTAGCCGCAGGGTGCGTTCGGACACGTCGCGGGACAACGACGACGTGCCAGGAGTGTCGATGATCGTGGTGTCGATGAGCTCGGCGGCGGGCCACTCGACGTCCAGGTCGATGACGTCTTCCGGGTCCAGGCTGGCGAAGTCGAACGTCAGACCCCGCTGATCCGGCTGATCTCCCGCTCCTCGCACGATGGGCACGTTCGACCGTCGGCCCCCGCGGTGGTTCGCGGTGACCTTCGGGGTGACGCCATTGCGGAACCAGGTGACGATGCGCGTGGCCTCGGTGGCGTCGGTGGGTGCGATGTCCTCGCCGACGAGCGCGTTGACCAGCGTCGACTTACCCGCCTTCAGCGTCCCGGCGAGCGCGATGCGGATCGGCTGGTTGAGGCGTCTGCCGATCCAGTCCAGTTCGTTGTGGACGTCGGGACGCGCACGGTAGGTCGGATCGTTCCGGTAGGCGTTGACGGTGCCACCAAGGATCGCGCGTACTCGATCGCTCGTGCTCATGTCGATTGCCCAGCTTAGTGAGGTTGGCTGC
>JAOPWT010000254.1 GCA_025965555.1 Mycobacterium sp. | reverse complement strand
AGTCGAAATAGGCCGAGGACGTCGCACCGCCATGAATCGCGACGATCACGCCACGCGGTTCCTGGACCGCCGCGACGAGTGCCGACATCGGAACGGCACCGACCATCACCACGCGGGGGCGCGGGTCGGGCGCGCTCACGCGTCGGTCCGCAAGAGGATCGCGCCGCTTGGCGTCAGGCCGCCGCTGCTGACGACGGCGACGTGGGCGTCGGACACCTGACGCTCGCCCGCCTCACCACGGAGTTGGGTGACCGCCTCGTGGATGAGACCCATGCCGTGGGTGCGGCCGTGCGAGAGCTGGCCGCCGTGCGTATTCAGCGGGATGATGCCGTCGCGGGCGATGTTCTGGCCGCCGTCGAGGAAGTCCTTGGCCTCGCCGATGCCGCAGAAGCCGAGTGCCTCCAGCCAGGACAGACAGTTGAAGCTGAACCCGTCGTACAGCTCGGCAACGTCGACATCGTTGGGACGCAACGACGTTCGCGTCCACAGATGCGCGGCCTGGCCGAGCACCTGCGGCTCGTGGGTCATCGTGGTCTGATCCCAGTCGGTGCGTTCGATGATCTGCGTGCCGACGGCCTCGAACAGAACCGGTTTCTTCGGCATGTCCCTGGCGGCGTCGACGGCGGAGACGATCACGGCGACCGCCCCGTCACACGGGACGTCGCAGTCGTACAGCCCGAACGGCGTGGTGATCGTCCGCGCGTCAAGATAGTCGTCCATGGTCATCGGATCGCGGTAGATGGCGGTCGGGTTGAGCGCCGCGTTGGCCCGTTGGTTCAGTGCGATCCAACCGAGCGTCTCGCGAGTGGTGCCGTAGCGGTGGAAGTGCCGTTGTGCGTTGAGCGCCAACGTGTGTGCGGCGGACGTGGCGCCGAACGGCATCTGCCAGCTTGTGGTGCGGGCGCCCCCCGGCGGGGACATCTTGCCCTCCTTCATCAGCTGGCCGAACGTGGCCTCCCACAACGTGCGGAAGCACAACACGTGCGTGGCCATGCCGGTGGCGACGGCCATCATCGCCGCGATGACGGAGCCGCCGGGCCCGAACGTGTCCATGCCGCCGTTGATCCACGTCGGCTTCAGCCCGAGCGCGCCCTCGAGTGCACTCACACCGCCTTCGCCCATACCGGCGATGTCGAGTCCCGGGTAGGTGGAGAGCCCGTCGACGTCGTCGAGGGTCAGCCCCGCATCGGCGACCGCGGCCTCGCAGGCTTCGATGGTCAGCGACAGGGGCGGCACCATGAGCCTGCGGCCCAGCCGGGAGGCGCCGATGCCCGTGATCGCCGAGTGCTCCTCGAACTTCGCCTTGGTGAGCATCGGCCGCACGTGCTTGCCGAAGGCCTCTGGCGCGATCTCGTCGACCGGCTGTGCCAGCGGCGTCTGGTCCGCAGAGGGTGTGAACAGCGGCAGCCACACGTCGGCGACCTGTTCGAACACCACCTCGACGGGCTGACCGAGAACCAGATCTTCTGGCTCGCACTCGATGATGTTGGTGGTCAAGCGAACCCGCGGGTCCTCGGCGATCGCAACCTGAGCCACGACGTAGGGCGGTGGCAGGTCGGGGAAGCCGAACCGGTGGTTGACGGTGAACGCCGAGAGGGTGGCCTTACCGGAGACCGCCCGCGCCTTGAGGTCGTGACTGCGGCAGTACCGGCAGATCGGGGCGGGCGGGTGGATCAGCGACTGGCAGCTCTGGCACTCCTGCAGACGAAGCTCGCCATCGGCCCCCGCTGTCCAGAAGTATTCGTTCTCTGCGGTGATCTGAGGCAGTGGCCGCCCCGGCACGTCGGACAAGTCAGCTCCCCGTCTTGGCCGTGTCGGTGGCCATTTCGATGATCGCGTGCACCGGGCAGTCCAACAGTGCCCGCTTGACCGCGTCGTGGTCGCCGTCGTGGACGGTGCCGTTGCCGACCAACGACGCATAGCCCCAGTCGTCGAGCGAGAAGTACTCGGGCGCGTGTTTGGCGCAGACGCCGAACCCGTCGCACAGGGTCCGGTCCAGTCGGATCCGCATCAGATCGCCTCCACCTCGTAGGGCCGTAAGGCGCTGTACGCGTCGGTGCGGCAGGCGTCGCATTCGCCGCCGACGTGCCGCGCGACGACCTGTGGGAACTGTTGCAGGAGAGTGGCGGCGACGTTCGTGGCGGCATCCAGCGTGGCGCAGGCGCCTCGGCCGCGCAGGACCACCGACCACCGCTCGAGGCGGGTGAGGTCGTCGGCCGTGGCGAGGCCGTCCCGCAGTGCGCTGGTGACGGCGGACATCGCCGCGGTGCCGTTGAAACACGAACCGCACTGACCGGCGTTCTCACGGTCGAAGTAGGCCATCACCGAGGCGGCCACGGCGACCGGGCAGTCGTCGATGAGGATCCCGACCGCGCCGCAGCCCAGACCGCTGCCCAGTCTGCGCATCGTCTCGTGGTCAAGCGTGGCGTCGAGCACGTCGGTGTTCAGCAGGCCTGCGAAGTACCCGCCCATCAACACACCCGTGACGTCGTCAGCCGGAACTCCGTGCAGCGCAAGCACGTCGGTGAACGCGACGCCGTGCGGGAGCTCGTAGAGTGCGGGTGCTCGGCCCGCGCCGGTGATGGTGGCCAGCAAGGTGCCCGGCGACGCCGAGGTGCCGACCGACCGGTATTCCTCCGCCCCGTGGCGCTGCACGAACGGCAGGTTTGCCAGGGTCTCGACGTTGCTCACCAGCGTCGGGTGCCCGCCGACGCCGTGTTCGAACGGTCGCGGCGGCTTGTCGGTTGGCTTGGCGGGTCCACCGTTGACCGCCCGAACCGCGGCGGTCTCCTCGCCGGCCACGTAGCCGGGATCGACCGTCACGACGGTGATCGGCAGTTCGGTCTGGGCGGCGGCGAGTGCCGTTTCGACGGCATCTGCGGAAAGGGGGTCGGAGAGGTAGACATAGGCCCGTTCGGCAGCGACGATTCGGGCGGCCAACCGCACCCCGTCGAGCACCAGGTGCGGACGATTGCGTAACAGCCACCTGTCCTTGACGGATGCCGGTTCGCCCTCTTCGCCGTTGGCGAGCAGGATCGTGCGCTGGCCCCCGCGGCCGGCGTCGCGAACCGTCTTGAGCTTCACGGCGAGCGGGAACGCCGCGCCGCCGCGGCCGAGCAGGCCGCTGCGGTCGACCTCGTCGAGCAGCCGGTCCGGGTCGTCGAGTGGCAGATAGCCGCCGGCTCCGACGTACTCGGTGTGGTCCTCGACGCCGGATTCGGTTCGCAGCAGCCGCGCCGGCGTGCCCGGCCAGGATGCGACTGTGAGCCGGGTGGTCGCAGGGGTGACTCCAGTGGTCATGGCTACAAGGCCTTCCTGCTCGCGGATAGGCTGCCGGGCATGAGAACTGCGGTGGTGCGCATCGACGTGGATCCGTCGGCACGGCTCGAGCCCGCCCAATTGACCGAGGGCATGTCCGCCCTTGCCAGGCTGGCCGCGGCGATCGGTGCCGACGTGATCGCTGCCGATCTGGCGGCGCTCCCGCCCAGCCGTCGCCAGGTCGAGGTGCTCATCGCAGGCGATGATCCCGACGAGCTGAAGCGAGCAGCGGTCGCTTTGTGCACCAAGGCGTTCGGTGGCTTCGGTGCGACGCCGTCGGCCGGTGTGCTCACGTATGTCAGCAGGGGCACCGATGACGACGCACACGGCGTGCTGGCCGGCCTGGGACTGCGCGGCGAGGTAGAGCGCCGGTCCAGCGGGGAGGGCTGGGACGTGGTGACCGTGACATTGAGCAAGGTCGACCTGGAGCGGGTTCCGGAGAGCCGGGTACACACGGCTCTGGAGGCCTCGCTCAACTGCGAGGTACTGATCGTCACCGGATGAGACGGGGCGTTCACTAGCGGCCCAAGAAGTCCAGCATCGCGGGAGCGGCCTGCACCCAGGTGTCGAACAGGCAGAACTTCTTGCCACCACTGGCGGCGAACTTCTCGCCGGCGCGCTCCCACGCGTCCTCGGGCCATGGCGGATCGATGAGTTCGGAACCCTTGATGAGACAACTCACTTCGAGGGAGGTCCGCTTCGGATGATCCCAGTCGTTCTCACCGCCACGGATGATCAGCGTCGGCACCTTGATGTCGTCGAACATGTCGTCGGGGACACCCGGAATCGTCTGGCCCGGCTTGGACACGAAGGCGTTGAGCCAGCGCAACATCACCTTGAGAAACTCGTCGGCGTCGAGGGCGAGCAAGCGAGCTTCGTTGCCGGGGTTCTCGGCGATCCGCTCCTTCCACTCACCGATGTGGAGCAAGCCCTTGATGCCCATGCCACGGACCGCGAGGATGCTCGGCGTGACGTAGTGCCCGCCCAGCACGAACGAGCCG
>JAOPWT010000079.1 GCA_025965555.1 Mycobacterium sp. | reverse complement strand
AGTAGTTCGGCGGGTTCGGGCAGCGGACCGTACCGGTCGACCAGTTCCTCAACGACTCCGGCGATCGCGGTGTCGTCCTGAGCGGCCGCCAACCGGCGGTAGCCCTCCAGCCGCAGCCGGTCGCTGCCGATGTAGTCGGGCGGCAGGTGCGCGTCGACGGGTAGGTCGATGCGGACATCCTTGGTTTCCTCAACGGCCGCAACGGTTTTCCCGTCAACCACCGCTCGGTACGCCTCGACCGCCTCGCCAACCAGCCGCACGTAGAGATCGAAGCCAACGCCCGCGACATGACCCGACTGTTCGGCGCCGAGCACGTTGCCTGCACCGCGGATCTCCAGGTCCTTCATCGCCACCGTCATGCCTGCGCCGAGTTCGTTGTTCTGCGCGATGGTGGCCAACCGGTCGTAGGCGGTCTCCGTCAGCGGCACCTCCGGCGGATAGAGCATGTAGGCGTACCCCCGCTCGCGGCTGCGCCCGACACGGCCCCGAAGCTGATGTAGCTGAGACAGCCCGAAGGTGTCCGCGCGCTCGACGATCAGGGTGTTGGCGTTCGAGATGTCGAGCCCCGTCTCGACGATCGTGGTGCACACCAAGATGTCGAACTCCCGGTTCCAGAACCCCTCGACGGTGCGCTCCAACTGCTCTTCGGGCATCTGACCGTGAGCCACCACGACCCTGGCCTCCGGCACCAGCGCCCTGACCTTGGCCGCCGCCGCGTCGATGGAACGGACCCGGTTGTGGATGTAGAACGCCTGGCCGTCGCGCAGAAGCTCGCGCCGCAGCGCCGCGGCGACCTGCTTGTCGTCATGCGGACCGACGTAGGTGAGGACGGGGAACCGCTCCTCGGGCGGAGTGAGAATCGTCGACATCTCGCGGATGCCGGCCAAGCTCATCTCCAGTGTCCGTGGGATCGGCGTGGCGCTCATGGTCAGCACGTCGACGTGGGTGCGCATCGACTTGATGTGCTCCTTGTGCTCGACGCCGAACCGCTGCTCCTCGTCGACCACGACCAAGCCGAGGTCCTTCCACGTGACACCGGTCTGCAGCAGCCGGTGGGTGCCGATCACGATGTCGACCGAGCCGTCCTTCATGCCCTCGAGCACCTTGCGCGACTCGGCGTTGTCGGTGAAGCGGGACAGGCCCTTCACGGTCACCGGGAAACCCGACATCCGCTGGGTGAACGTCTGAAGGTGCTGGTCGGCAAGGAGCGTGGTGGGCACCAGCACGGCGACCTGCTTGCCTGCCTGCACCGCCTTGAAGGCCGCACGCACCGCAATCTCGGTCTTGCCGTAGCCGACGTCGCCGCAGATCACGCGGTCCATCGGTACCGGCTTCTCCATGTCGGACTTCACCTCGGTGATCGCCGTCAGCTGATCGACGGTCTCGGTGAAGCCGAACGCGTCCTCCATCTCGAACTGCCACGGGGTGTCGGGGCCGAATGCGAAGCCGGGCGCCGCCTGCCGCTTGGCGTACAGCGTCACGAGTTCGCCCGCGATCTCGCGAACGGCCTTGCGCGCCTTGGTCTTGGTGTTGGTCCAGTCACTGCCGCCGAGCTTGCTCAGCGACGGCTCCTGGCCACCGACGTAGCGGGACAGCTGGTCCAGCGAGTCCATCGGCACGAACAGCTTGTCCGAACCGCCGCCCCGTTTCGCCGAGGCGTACTCCAGGACCAGGTACTCGCGACGGGCGCCACCGATGGTCCGCTCGGTCATCTCGACGAATCTGCCGATGCCGTGCTGATCGTGCACGACGAGATCGCCCGCGGTCAGCGCCAGCGGGTCGACGACGTTGCGGCGCTTGGCCGCCAGCCGCTTGCCCTCGGTGGCGGTCGCCCGGTTGCCGGTCAGGTCGGTCTCGGTGATGACGACGAGGTTCGTAGCCCCTGGCAGCCCGCTCCCGATGATGATGCCGTCGCGCAGCGGACCCCTCAGCACCCCGACCACGCCCGGCTTCGGCGCCTCGCCTGGGGCGAGGAGGCCGGCTGCCGTGTCGCGTTCACCCAGCTGCTCGACCACCCGGTGGGCGGTTCCGGTGCCTGGCGTCACGACCGCGGCGAGCCCACCGGTCATGACGTGCGCGCGCAGCATCGCGAACATCTCGTCGAGGCTGTTCTGCTGACCCCGCGCCGACGGCGCCGCCCGGATGTCGAGTTCGGTTGCCGAGCCATCGGCGAGCTGACTCAGCGTCCACCACTGGTGCCCGCCCTCCGCGGCGACCGACCGAACGTCGGCGAGCTCCCGGAAACCGGAGCCGCCGAGTTGTTCGAGGTCGATCGGCGCCTCGGCTCCCATCGCGGCAACCGACCACGACGCCTCGAGGAACTCCTGGCCGGTCTTGATCAGGTCGGCCGCCCTGGTGCGCACCTTCTCCGGGTCGCATACCAGCACGGGCGCGCCTGCGGGCAGGTGGTCGGTCAGCAGCGAGAGCTCCGTCGGCCGCAGCACGGGCAGCAGCGCCTCCATGCCGTCGACCGGGATGCCCTCGGCGAGCTTGGCAAGCATGTCGCTGACCGTGCCGGTGACGCGGTTGTCGTCGTGCGGCTGATCCGACGACAGTGCCGCGGCCCGCTGGCGCACGTCGTCGGTGAGCATCAACTCTCGGCACGGCACGGCGATCAACGTGTCGACGGTGATGTCGGGAAGGGACCGCTGGTCGGCGACGGAGAACATCCGCATCTCGGAGACCTCGTCGCCCCAGAACTCGATGCGGACGGGATGCTCGGCCGTCGGGGCGAAGACGTCGAGGATGCCGCCGCGGACCGCGAACTCGCCGCGCTTGCCGACCATGTCCACCCGGGTGTAGGCGAGTTCGACGAGTCGCTCGAGCACGCGGTCGAACCTGGCCTCCTTGCCGACGGTCAGCGTGACCGGGTCGACGTCGGCGAGATCGGGCGCCATCGGCTGCAGCAGCGAGCGCGCGGTGGTGACCACGACCCGCAGCGGTGGACCCAGGCGCTCATCGTCGGGATGGGCCAAGCGGCGCAGCACCATCATCCGGGCACCGACGGTTTCGACGCCCGGCGAGAGGCGCTCGTGCGGCAGCGTCTCCCAGGACGGGAACATCGCGACCGCGTCGCCGTGCACGGCGCGCAGTTCCGCGGTCAGATCGTCGGCCTCGCGGCCGGTGGCGGCGACGACCAGCAGCGGACCCGCCTCGGCCAATGCCGCGGCGACGAAGAGCCTGGCGCTGGCGGGGCCGACGAGGGCCATCGCGGGGCCGTCGGCGCGGCGGGTGAGGTCTGCCAGACCTGGATCGGACAGCGCGAGACGAACCAGCCCGGCCATCGGGGTCTGGACATGGGGGTGCCCCGATGTGGTCATTGTTCGTCCATCCTAGTCGCCTGCCGAAGGCCTTGCGGCACTGGCTAAACGGGGGGCCGACCGGACTACTGCTGGTCGTGCAGCTCCGGGTCCGCTTCCAGGTGCGTCAGTCCGTTCCACATCAGGTTGACCAGGTGCGCGGCCACCACTTCCTTCTTCGGTTCCCTGGTGTCGAGCCACCATTGCGCGGTCATCGAGACGGAGCCGACGAGGGCCTGCGCGTACAGCGGAGCCAGCTCTGGGTCGAGTCCCCGCCGGGAGAAGTCGCCGGCCAGGATCGACGCCACCTGGCTCACGGCGTCGTTGAGCAGGCTGGAATAGGTACCCGAGGCGATGCTCGCCGGGGAGTCCCTGATGAGGATGCGGAAGCCATCGGTGCGCTCCTCGACATAGGTGAGCAGCGCAAGCGCCACCCGCTCGACCCTGACCCTGGAACGATTGTTCGTCAGCGACGAGGTGATGCCGTCGAGCAGCGCCGACATCTCGCGGTCCACCACGACGGCGTACAGGCCCTCCTTGCCGCCGAAGTGCTCGTAGACGACGGGCTTGGACACATTGGCCCGCTGAGCGATCTCCTCGATGGACGTGGCGTCGTACCCGCGCTCGGCGAACAGCGACTTCGCAATCTCGACGAGCTGCTGGCGGCGTTCGGTACCAGTCATGCGCGCGCGGGGTGCACGCACTTCCTTCTCCGGTGCCGCCACGGCTGCCAGCCTAAACCCCGGGTCGCTCGCTGCTGCCCGCCGTATTCGGGGCTTCGACTAAAGTCTGACCCGCAGTCCGTCGTGGTGTAATCGGCAGCACCTCTGATTTTGGTTCAGATAGTTCAGGTTCGAGTCCTGGCGACGGAGCGGTGGGTGAGGCTTGCCGAACGAACAGACAGCTGTGAGTGAGGCTTGCCGAACGAACCGACAGCTGTGAGTGAGGCTTGCCGAACGAACGGACAGCTGTGAGTGAGGCTTGCCGAACGACCATCGGCACGGAGCAACTCCGACCGCGAGCGTGCGTGTCCGAACGCCGACACCCGGCTCGAACCGGCACAACGCGCACGCTCGCGCGGAAGTGAGGATCCATGACGACACGAGGCGAGACCGCGGTGATCGTCCTGGCGGCAGGGGCGGGCACCCGGATGCAGTCCGACGTGCCCAAGGTGCTGCACACGCTGGCGGGCCGCAGCATGCTCTCGCACGCGCTGCACGCCGTCGCGAAGGTCTCCCCGCGGCACCTGGTGGTCGTCGTCGGCAAGGAGCGCGAGCGCGTTACTGCCGCGATCGCCAGCCTCGCCGACGAGCTCGGCCGCCACATCGACGTCGCCGTCCAGGACGAGCAGCTGGGCACCGGACACGCCGTCACCTGCGGACTGGCCGCGCTGCCAGACGACTTCCGGGGCACCGTGGTGGTGACGGCTGGCGACGTCCCCCTGCTCGACGCCGACACCCTGGCCGGTCTGGTCGACGCACACGCCGGCGAGGCCGTCGGGGCGACGCTGCTGACCACGACGCTGTCCGACCCCACCGGCTACGGCCGGATCCTGCGGACGCAGGACGGCGAAGTCACTAGCATCGTCGAGCAGGCCGACGCCACCGCGTCCCAGCTGACCATTCGCGAGGTCAACGCCGCGGTGTACGCGTTCGACGCCGCGACGCTGCGCTCGGCACTGACGAAGCTGCGCTCCCACAACGCGCAGCGCGAGCTGTATCTGACCGACGCCATCGAGATCATCCGTCGCGACGACCAGAGGGTGCGCGCCAGGCACGTCGACGACAGCGCCCTGGTCGCGGGCGTCAACGACCGGGTCCAGCTGGCCGATCTGCACCGCGAGCTGAATCGGCGCATCGTCGCCGCCCAGCAGCGCAGCGGCGTGACCGTCGTCGACCCCGCCACGACGTGGATCGACGTCGACGTGACCATCGGCCGCGACACCGTCGTCGCACCGGGCACGCAACTGCTCGGCACCACCCGCATCGGTGCGCGCTGCCAGATCGGGCCCGACACCACCCTGACCGGCGTCACCGTCGGTGACGGCGCCACCGTGATCCGCACGCAAGGTTCGTCGTCGACGATCGGCGACGGAGCCGTCGTCGGCCCGTTCGCCTACCTGCGGCCAGGCACCGAGCTCGGGGCCGAAGGCAAGATCGGCACCTTCGTCGAGACCAAGAACGCGACCATCGGGGCCGGGACCAAGGTCCCCCACCTGACCTACGTCGGCGACGCGGACATCGGCGAGAACAGCAACATCGGCGCCTCGAGCGTGTTCGTCAACTACGACGGAGAAACCAAGCGGCGCACCACGATCGGGTCAAACGTGCGCACCGGGTCGGACACCATGTTCGTGGCGCCGGTCGTCATCGGCGACGGCGCGTACACCGGCGCAGGCACCGTCGTGCGCGAGGACGTGCCGCCTGGCGCGCTGGCCGTCTCGGCGGGACCGCAGCGCAACATCGAGGGCTGGGTGGAGCGCAAACGGCCCAACAGCGCGTCGGCCGATGCGGCCCGCAATGCGGCGACTCAGGAGGACAGATCCGACACCTGACGTTGGCGTTCTGGTAACCCGGCCACGCGGCGGCAGAATCGCTACGTACGATTGCCCCGTATCGATCCCCGACGGCAAAGGCAGCTCGAAGTGGCCACGGACTGGACCGACAATCGCAAGAACCTGATGTTGTTCTCGGGCCGCGCGCATCCCGAGCTCGCCGAGCAGGTCGCCAAGGAACTGGACGTCAGCGTCACGGCGCAGACGGCCCGCGACTTCGCCAACGGCGAGATCTTCGTGCGCTTCGACGAGTCCGTACGCGGTTGCGACGCGTTCGTGCTCCAGTCCCATCCCGCGCCACTGAACAAGTGGCTGATGGAACAGCTGCTCATGATCGACGCCCTCAAGCGGGGTAGCGCCAAGCGCATCACGGCGATCCTGCCGTTCTATCCCTACGCCCGTCAGGACAAGAAGCACCGCGGTCGCGAGCCGATCTCGGCGCGCCTTGTCGCCGATCTCTACAAGACGGCGGGTGCCGACCGGATCGTCTCCGTCGACCTGCACACCGATCAGATCCAGGGCTTCTTCGACGGCCCCGTCGACCACATGCGCGGCCAGTCGCTGCTATGCGGGTACATCCGCGACAACTACGCCAGCCACGACATGGTCGTCGTCTCGCCCGACTCCGGGCGCGTGCGCGTCGCCGAGAAGTGGGCCGACTCCCTCGGTGGCGTTCCGCTCGCCTTCATTCACAAGACCCGTGACCCGCTGGTGCCGAACCAGGTCAAGTCCAACCGCGTGGTCGGCGACGTCAAGGGCAAGACCTGCATCCTCACCGACGACATGATCGACACCGGCGGCACCATCGCCGGCGCCGTCAACCTGCTCAAGGAGGACGGAGCCGCCGACGTCATCATCGCCGCGACCCACGGCGTCCTTTCCGATCCCGCGCCGCAGCGGCTGGCCGACTGTGGCGCTCGGGAGGTCGTGGTCACCAACACGCTGCCGATCGGCGAGGAGAAGATGTTCCCCCAGCTGACCGTGCTGTCGATCGCGCCGCTGCTGGCCAGCACCATCCGCGCGGTGTTCGAAAACGGCTCGGTGACGGGACTGTTCGACGGGGACGCCTGACATGCGCAGTCAGAGTGTCATCTATCACAATCCCAAGTGCTCGACGTCACGCAAGACCCTCGAACTGCTGCGGGACAGCGGCTACGAACCGACCGTGATCCAGTACCTCAAGACGCCGCCGACGCGCGCGCAACTGGTCGAGCTGATCGCCGATGCCGGTATCAAGATCCGCGCCGCGGTACGCAAGCGGGAGGCGCTGTACGCCGAACTGCGTCTCGCCGACGCGTCCGACGACGAACTCCTCGACGCCATGGCCGAGCACCCGATCCTCATCGAGCGCCCCTTCGTCGTCACCGGCAAGGGCACCCGGCTGGCGAGGCCGATCGACAACGTGCGCGAGATTCTGTGACGTTGATCCGCTACGCGGGGGCACTGGCGGTCGCCCTGGCACTCGCCGGATGTGGTCCCGGAGGCGGCGACGCCGCGTCGTCGTCCTCCTCGTCCGAGTCAACCCCCGCGCCGTCGGCGAGCGCGTTACCGACGATGACCGCGGCACCCCCGCCGACCACCCCACCGAACGGCAAGCCGGTGGCGTTCAGGGACTACCTTGCCTCGATCAACGTCAGCGGAGAACCCACTCACCTCGACAAGGCCCCTGGCCTGTCCGTGACGGTGCCCGTGCCCGACGGGTGGGCGCAGTCCGACGACCCGCTGTTCTCGACCGGCGTGGAATTCATTCAGCCGGTCGGTGCCGCCGGCGCATTTCCGTCGGTGACCCTGATGGCCATCAAGCTCAGCGGTGACTTCGACGCCAGGGATGCCATCCGTCACGCCAATTCCGACGCGCTGGCACCGACGGCCACCGACGTCACCGAGTCCTTCGACGACTACGACGGCTTCCCGTCGGCGGCGACGCAGGGCACCTCGGGCGGCGCCCAGCACTACAGCCGGATCGTCCTTGCCGACGTGCCGTCGACCAAGACGCGCTACCTGGTTCAGCTGACCGTGGCGACTCAGGTCGACCAGCCGATCGCCCAGTCACCCGCGCTGAACGGCATCGTCTCGGGCTTCAAGGTGGCGGTGTCGTGAGGTTGCGCATCGCCGGGGTCGCGTTCGTCGCACTCGCGCTGACCGGGTGCGGCCCGTCGGCCCCCGACTACAAGTCCATCTGGACCACGACGACCAGCACCACCGCGACCACGCCGGGCACTGAGAAGCCGATCTCCCTCTCGACCTACTTCGAGGACATCGGCATCACCGGCGCCCCCGTCGCCCCCGACAAGCTGACCGACCTGACGGTGACCGTGCCCGAGCCGCCGGGGTGGAAGCCCTATTTCAACCCGAACCTGGCACCGGGAACGCGGACGATAGCCAAGGGCGACACCTACCCGACGGCGATGCTGCTGGTCTTCCAGCTGGACGGGAACTTCGACACCAAGGAGGCGTTGAAGCACGCCAACGGTGACGCCGAGCTGTCGGAGAACTTCAAGCAGCTCAACGCCTCCACCGACAATTTCAGGGGTTTCCCGTCGTCCATGATCGAGGGGACCTACGACCTCAACGGGCAGCGGATGCAGAGCTACAACCGCATCGTGTTCGCGACGGGCACCCCGGCGCGGGCCAACCTGCCGGGCCAGACCTACCTCGTCCAACTCACCGTGACGTCGTTCGCCGATCAGGCCCAGGCCGACGGCCCCGACATCGAGACGGTCATCAAGGGCTTCACCGTCGCCAAGAAGTAGGCCTTCTCTATTCTGGGCGGCATGACTAACTGGACCGCCGCAGACCTGCCCTCGTTCGCCGGGCGCACCGTCATCGTCACGGGAGCCAACAGCGGTCTCGGCGAGGTCACCGCGCGGGAACTGGCCAGGGTGGGCGCCAAGGTCATCGTGGCCGTTCGCAATCTCGACAAGGGCAACGCCGCCGCGGCGAGGATGACCGGTGACGTTGAGGTCCGCAAGCTCGACCTGCAGGACCTGTCCTCGGTGCGGACCTTCGCCGCCTCTGTCGACGAGGTTG
>JAOPWT010000067.1 GCA_025965555.1 Mycobacterium sp. | reverse complement strand
ATGCCGAGGCGGAAGCCGTGGGGATTGATCTTCTGGCCCACTACTCCGAGCCTCCCTTCGAATCAGAAGTCTCTTCGGCGGTTGCGGAGGAGGCCGTTTCGGGCGCCGCCTTGGTGGCGGGCGCCTTCTTGGCGGGTGCCTTCTTGGCAGGAGCCGTGGCGGCTGCCTTGCTGCCCTGTGCGCGACGGGCCCTCGCGGACGATGCCGAGGCACCCCGATCGGACCGGCTTGGCCTACTTTCGACGATCACCGTGATGTGGCTGGTGCGCTTGCGGATTCGGTACGCACGCCCCTGGGCGCGCGGCCGGATCCGCTTGGCGGTCGGGCCCTCATCGGCGTACACCGACGCGACGACGAGGGTCGCCGGGTCGAGACCGTCGTTGTTCTGCGCATTGGCGGCAGCACTGGCGATGACCTTTGCGACGGGCTCGCTGGCAGCCTGGGGCGCCCAGCGGAGGATGTCGAGCGCCTCGGTGACGGACTTGCCGCGCACCAGGTCGATCACACGGCGCGCCTTGGATGCCGAGACGCGCACGAAGCGCGCCTTGGCAACCGCGGACGGATATTCAGTGATTGTCGTCATGACCTACCGCCGCTTCGCTTTCCGGTCGTCCTTGATGTGACCCTTGAACGTGCGGGTCGGGGCGAATTCGCCCAGCTTGTGACCAACCATGGCCTCCGAGACGAACACCGGGACATGCTTGCGGCCGTCGTGGACGGCGAAGGTGTGTCCGATGAAGTCAGGAATGATGGTCGACCGACGGGACCAGGTCTTGATGACCTGCTTGGTGTTCTTCTCGTTCTGGACGTCGACCTTCTTCAGGAGATGGTCGTCGACGAACGGGCCCTTCTTCAGGCTGCGTGGCATCGCTGGATACTCCTAGCGCTTGTTCTTGCCGGTGCGCCGGCGTCGGACGATGAGCTTGTCGCTCGGCTTGTTCTTGCGTGTGCGGCCCTCGGGCTTGCCCCACGGGCTGACGGGGTGACGGCCACCGGAGGTCTTACCCTCACCACCGCCGTGCGGGTGGTCGACCGGGTTCATGACGACACCACGGACGGTGGGGCGCTTGCCCTTCCACCGCATACGACCGGCCTTGCCCCAGTTGATGTTGGCCTGCTCGGCGTTGCCGACCTCGCCGACGGTGGCGCGGCAGCGCACGTCGACGCGACGGATCTCACCGGACGGCATACGCAGCGTGGCGTACGGGCCTTCCTTACCGAGCAGCTGGATGCTGACACCGGCAGAGCGGCCCATCTTGGCGCCACCGCCCGGCCGCAGCTCCACGGCGTGGATGACGGTACCGGCCGGGATGTTGCGCAGCGGCAGGTTGTTGCCGGGCTTGATGTCGGCGTTCGGCCCCTGCTCGATCACGTCACCCTGCGAAAGTCCCTGCGGGGCAATGATGTAACGCTTCTCGCCGTCCACGTAGTGCAGCAGTGCGATGTTCGCGGTGCGGTTCGGGTCGTACTCGATGTGAGCGACCTTGGCGTTGACGCCGTCCTTGTCGTGGCGACGGAAGTCGATCACGCGGTAGGCGCGCTTGTGCCCTCCACCCTTGTGGCGGGTGGTGATGCGTCCGTGCGCATTGCGGCCACCGGTGCTGTGCAGCGGGCGAACCAGCGACTTCTCCGGCGTCGACCGAGTGACCTCGGCGAAGTCGGACACGCTGGACCCGCGACGACCGGGAGTCGTCGGCTTGTACTTGCGAATAGCCATGTCTGTGTAGTCCTCTAGCTTTCCGGTGGCTTCCCCGGCGGTTAGGCCGGTGCTCCGAACAGGTCGATCGGCTTGCTGCCCGCGGCCAGGGTCACGATGGCGCGCTTGGTGCCCTTGCGCTGTCCGTAACCGCTGCGGGTGCGCTTGCGCTTGCCCTGACGGTTGAGCGTGTTCACCGAATCGACCTTGACGCTGAAGATCTTCTCGATCGCAATCTTGATCTGCGTCTTGTTCGAATCCGGATGCACCACGAACGTGTAGGTGTTCTCCTCGATCAGCCCGTAGGACTTCTCGGAGATCACCGGCGCCAGGATGATGTCGCGGGGGTCAGTGACGGTAGCCATCTACGCCGTTACCTCTTCCTTGTCGGCGGTGTTCGCCTCGATGAAGGCGTTCAGGGCCTCCACGCTGAACACCAGGTCATCGGCGTCGAGCACGTCGTAGGTGTTGAGCTGATCCGGTGAGATCACCCGAACACCAGGCAGATTGCGCACGCTCTTGGCGCCGACCTCGTCGCTGCGGCCAATGACGACCAGCACCTTGCGGCGATCGGTCAGCGTTCCGAGGAACGCCTTGACCGTCTTGGTCGAGGGGGTCTGACCGCTGATCAGCTCGGTGATCGCGAAGATGCGATCGTTGCGGGCCCGGTCCGACAACGCGCAGCGCAGAGCGGCGGCGATCATCTTCTTCGGGGTCCGCTGGCTGTAGTCGCGCGGCTTCGGGCCGTGCACGATGCCACCGCCGGTGAACTGCGGTGCGCGCGTCGAACCCTGACGAGCGCGGCCGGTGCCCTTCTGGCGGTACGGCTTCTTGCCGCCACCGGAGACCTCGGCCCGCGTCTTGGTCGAGTGGGTGCCCTGGCGCTTGGCGGCCAACTGGGCCGTCACCACCTGGTGCATCAATGCGATGTTGGGCTCCACGTCGAACAGGGCGGCGGGCAGCTCAACACTGCCGTCCTTCTTGCCGTCCGGCGTCTGGACGTCGATTTTCTTCGCAGCCATTACTTCTCACCTCGTTTGATCGCAGTGCGGACTACGACGAGTCCACCGTTGCGGCCAGGAATGGCGCCCTTGATCAACAGCACACCGTTCTCGGCGTCGACCTTGTGCACCTTCAGGTTCTGCGTCGTGATCTTGTCGCTGCCCATCCGGCCGGACATGCGCGTGCCCTTGAAGACACGGCCGGGGGTGGCGCAGCCACCGATCGAGCCGGGCCGACGGTGCACGGCCTGTGCGCCGTGGGCGGCGCCCTGGCCCTTGAAGCCGTGACGCTTCATGGTGCCTGCGAAGCCCTTGCCCTTGGAGGTGCCGGTCACGTCGACGTAGCTTCCGTCGGCGAAGATCTCGGCGGTCAGCTCCTGGCCGACTTCGTAGTCGGCGGTGGCTGCCTCGTTTTCGAGCCGGAGCTCGGCCAGGTGCCTGCGGGGGTTGACACCTGCGACGGCGTACTGACCGGTGACCGGCTTGTTGACCTTGCGCGGGCTGATCTCGCCGTAGGCGAGTTGCACGGCGCTGTAGCCGTCGCGCTCGGTGGTGCGGATGCGGGTCACCACGTTGGGGCCGGCCTTGACGACCGTGACTGGGACGACCTTGTTGTTCTCGTCGAACACCTGCGTCATGCCCAGCTTGGTGCCCAGAATGCCTTTGCGTGCCATTGGTTCTGGTCTCTCCTACTGGGATATCACTGAATATTGACGTCGACGCTCGCCGGCAGATCGATGCGCATGAGAGCGTCAACGGTCTTCGGCGTCGGGTCGAGGATGTCGATCAGGCGCTTGTGGGTGCGCATCTCGAAGTGCTCCCGCGAGTCCTTGTACTTATGCGGGGACCGGATGACGCAATAGATGTTCTTTTCGGTCGGCAGCGGCACCGGGCCAACGACGCTCGCGCCCGTACGGGTGACCGTTTCAACGATCTTGCGCGCCGAGGCATCAATTGCCTCGTGGTCGTAGGCCTTCAGCCTGATGCGGATCTTCTGTCCCGCCACGCTTCTCCTACCTCACTACTAACGGGCCCCTGCTTGGGCCATGCTCGCTTGGGCCGATCCCAGTGCGTTCCGCACGAAGTGCGTCCCGCTGGCTATGCCGCCGCTGTTTACCTGTCTGTGGTCCACCGACCCCCGCGCTCGGGTGTGTCGCCCTTGCGCACACTCGCCCGCGTCGAAAAATCCGCCGCACTCGAGTGTTGGGACCGGACGCGCCGGTTAGGGCGCTGGTCGTATGCCGAGGCCAGGCATGCTTTTGATCAAGCACCGTCCCGGCTCAAGGCAACCCGAACAGTATGCCCTAGAACCGGGCCTGCTCCAAATCCCTGGACAACGCCGGGCGAAGCGTTCCTTACTCCAGAGTAAGGTAGCCCGCCGTGACTACTTCGACGTCGGCTCCGACGACCGCGTATCGGATGTGGAATCGGCTTGCCGGACGACCGGGCGTAAGCCGCCTGTTCTCGGCCGCAGCCATGGTGCGGGTGCCCTACTTCGCCTCCGTGCTACCGCACGTGGTGCGAATGGAGCCGGGGTTCGCCGAGGTGACGGGGCCCAAGTGGTTCTTCGTCTAGGTTGTCGAGGTATTACCACCTAACACGTCCGACGCCTAGCGCGCTGCTCGCGATTCGCTGACGTCTGAGCCCGTCGGGCTTACATCAGATCAATCACCGGTTGTCCCAGTTAGGCCGCGCGTCCGCAGAATCGCGATCGAGGTCGCGAGGTACCAGAGAATGGTCGCGAGCATTGGGACCCAGACGGTGAAGCCTCCCTCCATGGAGAACGGCCCAGATCTGATGAACACGCCCACGGTGCCGACAACGTTCAGCACGACGGCGGCGACCGCCAGCCATGCGGTCCACCGAGGAAGCACGTCGCACGCCATCACGCACGCTGCATACGCAAACCCGGTGACCGCAACGATGAAGCCCCATAGCCCGACGACGACAACCCCGAAGTCAACCCCGACGGCCCGGACAGTTTCTGCCCCCAAGCTGTCTGCCGCCTTTGCGATGGCGATCTGCATCGCCATCGCAACGACGAGTAACGCCGCGATAGCCGTCGTACCGACCAAAAAGAGATCGCCGAGATAGCCCACCTCGTCGGCCTCGTGCAGGATCCGTCGAACCGCTACCGCAAACCACAGAAGCAGCGGCGCGCACAACGCGTACATCCACCCTTGCGTGACGAGTAAGTCCTGCTTGTCGATGAAGAAGTCCTTGAACACGGTGTCGCTGACCTCGGGCTTTGGCGGCGAACCGGTGAGAGCCGCAGCGGCCACCGCGACAAGGACAAACAGGATCCCGGCGACACCTCCGAACCGATTCCACCGGGCGTCTCGCATTACCACCCTCCCCAGCGAACCACGAACGCTCCGGCAGGACATTACGCCGAATGGCGATCCGAATTGCGGAATATGCCGAGCTACAAGTTGCCTCGTGACACATTGCGGGAGTCGCTTCTCCGCCGGAGGAGCTCGATGTTCGTACGACTTATCAGAGAAGGCAGGTGCGGGAAGAGCAGGCGATTAAGCCACCTTGGATCGTTCTACGGTGCCGATCTGTTCTTCGTGCACAACCACCTCTCGACCGTACATGCCATCGCGTCCTGCAATGCCGCCCCCAAAGTACGCGCCACGGCTCCGAGAACGGCTCTGCATGGAACAGACACTCGCAGCCGACGCCGAGACCCGTGGCTGGGTACGCGAGGTTGAACGTCATGAACGTACGGCAGATCGCATCCGTAGCCTGCTCCTCGACCTGGGCGAACCCGTCGAAACCGATTGTCCGTAACGGTGTCGCCGACGTTGACTGCGGTCAAGTCACGGTCACGCCCAGGGTTTCACGTGGGCGCGGATTGGCTTTTCGGCTACTTCCCGGCCGTGGTCTCCACCAGCTCGCCCAGCACAACCACAAGCCTATGCCGCAAACGGCGCGCAGCTCGGTCCGCCATCCGTGGGATCTCAGTAGTACCGCGCCGAAACCGGGCGAGATTGCAGTAGTGCACTACTGAGCTCGTCGCACCGCACGCAAGCGACGATTCGGATCGCGCAACTCGACCAACACGGTGGCCATCGTTCCGCCGCGACATGGATAGAGGAACGACGATGGGTACCGCAAAATACATCGGTCGCGTTGGGGCGTTGGCGGTGGCGCTGGGAATAGGGATTGCGCTCGCCACTACGCAGGCAGTGGCGTGGGCCGAGCCGGCCGATTCCGGCACGAGTTCGTCGTCTCGTGCGTCGTCGTCTGGTTTGGCATCGACGGGCGCGGCGACCTCCGGAAGCGCGGCCGTGTCGGGCTTCTCGAGCTCCTCGGACTCGTCGCCGTCGACGGCGTCGCGATCGACCGAGAGGTCGACAGGATCGCCGATCAGCCAGGTCACATCACCATCGGGGTCGTCTCATCGCGCGACACGGTCAGCCGAGCCGGGTGTGGTGGTGAGCACCGGCGGGGCCCACACCGCCTCCAAGACATCTGAGGACGCCGATACGGCGGCACCCGAAAAGAAGTCAGCCTCTTCCTCTTCGGAGCCGGCCACACCGACGGCAAGCACCCCTGGCGCACCCGACACGTCCGCGGCCGACGCGTCCGCCGTGACCCAACCTGTCAAGAGTAAGAAAGTCAGCGCGGCAGATGTCACCTCGCGGCAGCCCACCTCCTGGTCGGCGGGGTCGGGCAAGGCATCCGGGAATGCCACGCGCCCCTCGGCCTCGGTGTCGGCACCCGCCCCACAGGCGGTACGGCCCAGCAAGATCGACGCCGCGGAGGTCGTCAGCCGAAACGGTCAGCAGCTCAGCGCCAAGCCGGTTTCCGAAGCGGAGGGGGCGCTCAGCACATTCGCCGCCGCACCGTCGTGGACGGATGCCGAACACAACCCGGTGGTCACCATGCAAGCCGCGCCGACCGCGGCTGCGCGGCCGGATCCCGTGGGTGTCGCGTCGGGCATGGTGGCGAGTCTCGTCAACGCGGTCTTGAACCCGTTCGCCGTCGGCGCTCCGGTCGCGCCCGTCGAGCCGCCAACGATGTGGACACTGCTGGCGTTTGTGCGCCGCGAATTCGAGCCGACCGTCTCCACCGAGTCGCCGACCGTCAACCCGCTGGCCGGTCAAAGCACCAACGGGCTCATCACCGACACCCCGACGCTGAATGGCCAGTCGATCGACGCGGCAATCACCGGCAACATCGGTGCACCCACCCCGGTCCTGTCGGACCTGACTCATTTCGCGCAGCTCAACGCCACCGCGGCGCCGGCCACATTCACCGGTGAACCATCGATTGTGTCCCAGGTCTTGACCGGGGTTTTTCGTGTCGTGCGTGCGGTCGGGGACTTCTTGGGTGTGGATCTCACGATCCCGCTAGCACAGCTGGTATCGAGTGACAGTCCGCCGTGGATTACCACGTTGGGACTGAACGTGCAGCGTAGCGAGTTCGAGGGGATGCCGGTGTGGAACTTGCAGTCCCCCGGGTCAACGTCGGACGAGACTGTCGTAGCCATTCACGGGGGCGCATTCGTTGCGCACGTCAACATCTTCAATTGGCTCAATTACGCTGCCATGGCCCGCGATACCGGCGCCACCGTGATCGTACCGATCTACCCACTGGTGCCACAGGGCGGCACCGCTGGCACGGTCGTGCCCGCAATGGCCGACCTGATCTCCTCGCAGATCGATCAGCACGGGGCCGAGAACGTCAGTGTGTACGGCGACTCCGCCGGCGGCTATCTCGCGCTGGCCGCCGTGCAGGAATTGGTGCGTCGCGGTGACCCGGTGCCGTCGCACATGGTCCTGATTTCACCGCCGCTCGATCTCACCCTCAGCAACCCGGCCATCCAATTTGTCGACGACCCCGTGTTTTCGGGTCTCCTCCCGACTCTGCACAATATTTTCCAACAATGGGCCGGGGACCTCGATCTCACCGATCCGCTGGTCAGTCCCCTGTATGGGTCCCTGGCTGGGCTTCCGCCGACCGCGGTCTACTTCGGAAGCCTAGAGATCTTCGCGCCCGATGGGCTTGTCCTCCAAGACAGGGCCTTGGCGACGCCGGGCGCCGACTTCACCTTCATCCTCCGCAAGGGTGAACTCCACGACTGGCCGACCGTCCCGATTTTGCCTGAGACACAAGCCGTTCTGACAGACATCTATCAGGAGCTAGGCCTCATCGGTTCCGAGGCCTGATCGGGGCCACCTGCGATCGAAGTCGTTCTGCTTCGGCAGTATTCAGACGATGACGCCCGCGGCGTATGTGCAAGGCGGTGGGTGCGCGGCCGGATCATCGAACATTCACGGTTGCTGACGACCCCATCGCGACCCATGCGCGGGCCAAACATCTGCGCCATCCAATTCGACAACGAGCCCCCTCACATCGCTTCGGCCATCGCGATGTGTCCTTCAAAGCCAAGCGATTCCGGCATCGCGCGATAGCGCCCCACCAAGTCGCGGTAGGCAATGTCGTCGCCGCGGGCGCACGCTAGTAGCGCGCGCAGCCGCAGCAGCGTGATCTCGCGTATCGCCGAATCTTCATCGGAGCGCAGGTTGGCCAACCGTTCGATCGCCTCTTGGGCCTCGCGCACGTCGCCCTCGGCACCACGCTCCAGCAGCGTCTCCACCAGAACGCCGGTGCCCCAAACGCCATACCCGAGCCGTCCTGCCCGGTGCAGTTCGTCTACGGCTTTGCGCATCACCGGTATGGCAGCATCGCGGTCGCCGCGCCTGGCCCTCTCCCGGGCGGCAAACAAGTCGGCGACCGGGACCATGAAGACAGCACGCTCGCGCAGCCAGATGTCGGGGGCCTGCGTCATGACCTCCAGCCCGCGGTGACGGTCGGCCGCGGCGTCCCGACTCAGCAGCGCAATACCTAACGTGTACTCGGCTAAGCTCAGTGCGACAACGTTGCTGGATCCCTCGGCGGTCTGCACCGCCTCCTCGATGGCGCACACCGCGGTGTCATCGGCCCGAAGCACCCCGTACTGCATCGCGAAACCGTAGGTCCAGGCGACGACGCTGGCGAGGGTTTCGGGGGTGCTGTGCCGGGCCATCGCGAGGGCGTCGTGGAGGTCTTGGCGCCATCCGGGACGGCCTAGCCACCACCGGGCAGAGCCGCGGAATGCCACCGCGGCCGCCAGCGGTGATCCCAAGCCGAAGCCGGCGCCCTTGGTGGATCGCCTGGGGCCAGGTCGATGACGGTCTGCGACCACCGCAGTACCTCGCCGATTTCACCGCCATCGAACCAGGCGCAGAACGCCATGAACGCCAACCCCATGGTCGGGGTGGGATCGCCGATCGATTCGAGCAGCGCCATCTGTTCGGATACCAGCCGTGTCGCCTCACGCGAACGCCCGGCGTAGAGGAGCTCGGCCGCCAGCCCGCTCATGCCGATGGCCAGCGAGACCGTGTCCCCGGCCGCGTTGCACAACTCCCGCAGCTCCGCGAAGCGGACCTGGCCTTCCTCGACTTCTCGGGCCAACCCGGCGGTGACACACAGCATGGTGCGGGGGGCGATGCGCATCGACAGCTGGACGGGGTCCTCAGCAGGCAGCGCGTCGGCGAGCCGGCGGGCCCGCTCCAACTAAGCCGGGCGGCGCCGATGTCGCGGACGGCTGACCACGCGCCGGCGCGCATGTGCCAGCCATACGCCGCGGGCTGCACGCCGGCGGCCTCCAGGTGCTCGGCGATCAGCGCCGCGTTCTCATCGGCCGCATCTGGATCTCGTTGCTCGATCGCGGCGTCCAGGCGCCGATGCCACCGTGCCCGATCGGATTTCAGCTGCGATTCGTAGGCCACCGCGCGGATCAGCGGGTGGCAGAAGGCGTACTCGGGGCGTGGGGTGAACCGCACCTGATCGATCAGCTCGACACCAAGCAGCTCGTCGAGCACCGCATCGATGCCGAGCGCGGTGAGCAGCTCGGCCCCGAAGCGGGCGCCGATCACCGACGCCGCGTGCACCGTCTGCTTGGCCGCGGTGTCCAGCCGGTCGATGCGCGCCGCGATGGCCGCCTGCACCGTAGCCGGCACCGTGACGTCGGCGACATCCACCCGACAGACATAGCCACCGCGCTCGCCGGTCAGCACGCCGCGCTGGGCCAACTCGCGCACCATCTCTTCGGCGAAAAAGGGATTCCCGCCGGCCCGCTCGGCGATGACCTCCGCCAGGCCCCCGACCGAGGGATCCGCACCCAGCAGCTCGCCTAGCATCGTTGTGGTGTCCGAATCATTCAGTGGGGCAAGCGCTATCGTCTGCGCGCCGTGCACCCGCGTCAGTGCTCCCTCTTACTCGGGGCGGGAGGTGACCAGCACCATCAACTTGGTCTGCGGGATCACCATGAGTAA
>JAOPWT010000026.1 GCA_025965555.1 Mycobacterium sp. | reverse complement strand
AACGCACTGGGGCAACTGGGCCAAGGTGTTCTTCAACAACAAGGGCGTCGCGGCCAAGGCCACCGACGTCTGCATGAACTACCCCCGCGGTGACATGTCCGTCTGGGACTGGCCCGTCACCCCGTAGAGGGGCTCGACCGCGGCGAGCTGGATCAGCCGCGTCAAAGCGGGCAGCGAGTCCTTCAGTGCGCGGCGGTGTGCCTCGTCGAGCGCGCTCAGCTTCTCCGCAAGGACGGCCTGTGCAGTCTTCACCGACTCTCGATGTGCAGCGGCACCCCTGGTCGTGATGGCAATCAGTACCGAACGCTGATCCGCGGGATCGCTCACCCGCCTGACGAGACGCTGCTGCTCGAGTCGTCTGGTCGCCACCGTGGTCGACGCCACGCTGAGGGCGATGCTCGCCGCGAGATCGCTTACGCGCATTGGTTTCTCGTTGGTGATCACCGCCTGGAGTACCGCATGTTGTGCCCACGTCACGTTGCCCGCCGCGATCCGGACGGCGTCGCTGCGGCGCATGCCCCTGAACATGCCAGCGAAGGTGTTCAGCAACTCAGAGGCCATCTCCGTGGCCACGTCGTCGCTGTGGATCACCTCCGTCATAGTGAGTAAGTCTAACTATCGTCGCAGGTGACGGCAGAACGAATCGACGAACCGGCCGCGCTACAGGGCGATTAGCAGTAAGTGCCGGACGTCACCTGCAACGACCCGACGGCAGGCTTCTTCCGGTATCGCTGGTAGGCGTTGCCCCGCGCGATGCCAAGGGCCGAGCCGATCTGGCCCCACTCGACGTCGAGATCTCGCGCCGCGTCCACCGCATTCTGAACTTCGCGTTGAGCACATTCGATGGCTGCGACCGACCGCGTGCGCTTCGCGGCCGCCAACCCGTTGCCTGCGACGGCGACTGCGTGCAGTGCTGCCGTGACCCAGGCTGCGGGCGGTTCCACGTGGGCGTCAGTAGTGGTCAAGTCATAGCCCCCTCGTCGTTCCGCAAATATTATCGCGACTCGTGTCGTTCTGTCGACAATTACTTTTATCAGCTAGTCGCAGGTGGGGGCCTTGTTGCATACCTGAACAGAGCCTCATTTGCACAGCTAGCAATCCAAGGTGCGATTGCCATTCTCGTTAGCCGAGAGTCGAAACCAACACCGCGGATGTTGGTGGGCCTGTCAGGTGTATCAGAATCAGGTGTGACGTTCGTGGTTGGCCGAGCCAACTTCGGGAATTCACACCCCGTGTGTGCCTCGTCGGGTGCGGACGGAAGAATCGGTCTCCACACTCGAAAGGGAGGTTCAGATGCTGAGCGAATTTCCTGACGTGGTCGTCACGGGATACGCGATGACCAATGCGCTCGCGAGCGACGCCGAGGACACCTGGGCTGCGCTGATGGACGGCGGCAGCGGCATCCGTGCACTGTCCGGTCCCTTCGTCGACGAACTGGATCTGCCGGTGAACATCGGCGGACAACTGCTCGAAGACTTCGACGGTGAACTGAGCCGCGTTGAACTGCGCCGCCTGTCGTATCCGCAGAAGATGGCCCTGGTGCTGAGCCGCCGGGCGTGGGCTCACGCCGGCTCGCCCGACATGGACCCGACGCGGCTGGCCGTCTCGGTGGGCACCGGCTTCGGAACCGCCGAAGAAGTCATCCTCGCCTACATCGACATGCGCAAGCGCGGCCTGAAGGCCGTTTCCCCCCTCGCCGTGCAGATGTTCATGCCCAATGGGCCCGCCGCGGCGATCGGGCTCGACCGCGCGGCCCGGGCGGGCGTATCGGCGCCGATGATGGCCGACGCATCCGGTGCGGGCGCGATCGCGCAGGCGTGGCAGCAGATCGTCTTCGGGGACGCCGACGTCGTCATCTGCGGCGCCGTCGAGTCCCCCATCGAGGGCGTGCCCATCGCGGCGTACTCCCAGCTCGACGGTGTCATGTCTGCCGACAACGACGACCCGGCGGGCGCCTGTCGGCCGTTCGACCGCGACCGCGACGGCATGGCGCTCGGCGAAGGCGGTGCACTGCTGATCATCGAGACCGAGGCCCACGCCAAGGCCCGCGGCGCGCGCATCCTCGCGCGGCTACTCGGAGCGGCCACCACCTCCGATGGCTTCGACGCGATGGTCTCCGATCCCGACTCCGAGCAGGAGGCTCACGCCCTGACGCGCGCGATCGAACTCGCGGGCCTGGTGCCCGGCGACATCGACCTCGTCAACGCCCATGCGGCGGGCACCGTGGACGGCGACCTCGTCGAGGCGACCGCACTGCGCAAGGTGTTCGGCGAACACCACCCTGCGGTCTATGCCCCGAAGGCCGCACTCGGCAACACCTTCGGAGCCGCTGGCGCAATCGAATCGATCCTGACCGTGCAGGCGCTGCGCGACGGAGTCGTGCCCCATACGCTGAACACCAAGCACCTCGACGAGCGGATCGACCTCGACGTCGTCACCGGTCAACCCCGACGGTCCGACTACCGCCACGCCGTGAGCAACACCTTCGCCTTCGGCGGTCACAACGTCGTGCTGGCCTTCGGCAAGTACTGAGGCGCGCCGGGACTCAGACCCCGACGGCCTGCTCGAGCTCGGCGAGTGAATCCTCCAGATGCATCAGCAGTCGCTGCAGGTGCGGCACGCTGCGGCGGCAACCGACGAGGCCGAAGTCGAGATTGTCGGCATTATTGGTCATCGTGATGTTGAGCGCCTGGCCATCGAGTGCGATCGACAACGGATAATTGCCGTCGAGGCGGGCACCGTTCCAGTACATCGGTTCCGATGCCCCGGGAACGTTGGAGATGACGATGTTGAACGGCGGCGGGGCCGTCGAGACGAACCCGGGCACCAGGCCAAGGGCGATGCCGGACACCAGGAAGGCCGACAGGGCCAGCGCCTGCGTGCGTGGCAGGTCGGCGAACACCTTCTTGTTGTCGCGCATCGACGTGTTGATCGCATCGAGGCGCTTGGCGGGGTCGGCGATGTCGGTCGCCAGGTTGCACAGGATCGTGCCGACCATGTTCCCGCCGGCATCCTGCTCGTCGGCCGTGCGCAGACTGACCGGCACCATGGCGACCAGCGGGGTGTCCGGCAGCGCGTCTTGTTCGATCAGGTACGCGCGAAGCGCGCCGGCGCACATCGCGAGCACGACGTCGTTGACGGTGACACCCGCGGCGGACTTGACGGCTCGGATCCGCGACAGCGGCCACGACTGCGCCGCCGCTCGACGAGCCCCACCGATCGGCACGTTGAACATCGTCTTGGGTGCCCGAAAGGGCAGCGTGAGCTCCTGCTCCAGAAGCGCGGCCCTGGCGATCGACAGTGTGGATGGCGCCAGTGAGGCCAGCGATCCGACGGCTCCGGTGATGGTCTGCAGGGCGGAGCGCCCGCCGGCCGAGTCCTTTTTTCTGGGCTTGGGCCCAAGAGTCCACGGCACCCTGATTTCGTGGTCGTCGGGGTCCGAGGTCATGGAGCGGATCGTCAGACGCTGAGCACTGACACCGTCGAGCAGCGAATGGTGGATCTTGGTGTAGACCGCGAAGCGGCCGTCGCCGAGGCCCTCGACGAGGCTCGCCTCCCACAGCGGCCGGTGCCGGTCGAGCAGCGTGCCGTGCAACCGTGACACCAACGCGAGCAGATCGCGCACCCGGCCGGGTCGGGGAAGTGCCGAGCGGCGCAGGTGATAGTCGATGTCGACGTCGTCGTCGAACGCCCACGCCACGTTGGAGATGCCGCCGAGCAGCCTGCCGGGATGCTTGCGAAACGTCGGCTGGAACTCGTCATTCTTGATGATCGTCTCGTACATGTCGCGGATGAAGTCCGGCCCGGCGCCCTCGGGCGGCTCGAAGAGCTGAAGGCCTGCGACGTGCATCGGATGTTCACGGGATTCGCCGATGAGGAACATCGAGTCGGTCGGCGAGATCAGCTTCATGGACGTGACGGTACCCACACCAACCCTGATTCACTCGTCGCATCGGCAAATGCACCACGGATCGTCACCAGCAGCTCGCAGCCCCCGCGCAAGGGTGCCACGCGAAGGGCCTTGGCGCGGAGTGCAACTGACCGCCTCGGCTAACCTGACCGGGTGAGGACCGAGGATGAGCTGGCCGACCGGCCGTTCGGCAGCATCGTGCGGAGCCGTCCTCAGCAACGCATCTTGGCGGCCGCGCTAGATCTCATCGGGGCACACGGGGTCAGCGGCACATCGCTTCAGATGATCGCCGACGCCGTCGGGGTGACGAAGGCCGCCGTCTACCACCAGTACAAGTCGAAGAACGAAATCGTCATCGCCGTCACCGAGAACGAGTTGGCCATCCTCGAGGACGCCTTGATCGCCGCGGAGGCCGACGAACGGCGCCAGCAGGCGCGCCGCACCCTGCTCGTCCAGCTGATCGACCTGGCGGTGACCCGACGGAAGTGGGTCGGCACGCTGACCAGTGATCCCGTCATCGTGCGGATCCTCGGCGAACACCCGCCGTTCCAACTCTTCATGAGTCGGCTCTACGGCGTTCTCCTTGACCAGCGTGACGACACGCAGGCCAGGATCGCGGCGGCGATCATGTCGGCGGCCATCGCCGGCTCTGTGGTCAACCCCATGGTCACCGACCTCGACGACGACGTCTTGCGCGCCAATCTGGTCGACATGATCCCGCGACTGCTCGGGCTGGACGATAAGGCTTAGCCTCGATGCACCGATGATCTGCGTGAGTTGCGTCGTCGAAAACGGTTGTTGGAGCAAGAGAATGAAATCCTGCGCCGGGCGGCGGCCTATCTGTCGCAGGCCAGTCTGCCGGGAAAGGACTCTAGCTCGCCCCGCACCGCTGGTGTGCCGATGGCCGAGCGCACTGCGTGGCGCATCTGCACCGACGACCGCGTCGAGCGCGACTTCTCCATTGATGCGCAAATACGTTGTGGCTCAGCAATATTACCGAGCACCGGAACCGGGAAGGAAAGCTCAACCCCTGTGCGATGAAGGACGTCTTCTCCAACCGGATCGTGGGCTACAGCATCGACTCTCGGATGAAGCCGCAGCTGGCGGTCGCTGCGCTCACGAGCGCCGTTGCCCGCCGCGGCGAGGTGGCTGGCTGCGTTTACCCAGCGACCGCAGCCGGATCCACGACGCGACAAACCGAGCCGGCGGCCTACGGATCTGCCGACCACCGGCTGACATGGGCAGGCCGAGTTTGCGCGATCGGTTTCATTGCGGCTGGATTAACCCACGACGGCAGGTCATCTCGCACACTCGTCCCGACCACGGGGCGAGACTCGCCCCGCGCCTCCGAGGCGGCGCCCGACGAGACGCAGTTACCACTTGCATCGATGCCGTGAGCTGCGGATCTGGTCGATGTCGGCGGTTAATGTCTCTTTGACCGTTGTCCCAGGCAACAGTTCCGCTTCAACGGGTAGCGGTGCGGCGGCACTTCATCTGTCTCCCAAGGACCATTCGGACGCTGCTTCCTCGTCCCTACGGGTCGGCGACTGTGGCCGGATCGTGCGCCAAGGTACCGATGGGGCGCGCTCGCCTCTTCGACGGTCTTGGGAAGGAGTCACACTATGACGACACAGGCTGGGATGGAGAAGAAGGAACGGGAGTTTCTGGCGCAGTGCGTAGGGGATGCCTACACGATGCTTGACCTGCTCCCCGGCGTGGATCCGAACGGTCCAGCTTTGGTGTGGCTGGCGGATCAATTCGTGATCCTGCGTCGGGGTGACTGCCCGCCCGCGCATGCGATGACGCCTTGATCACCTTGCTGCTGTTCGCACTGCCACCCGAACCGGCGGCGGGCCGCTTTGCCAGGGCATGATCGATCGGCTTTGTCGTCACGGCTGGCCGCCCCATTCGACAGGCCGTTCTCCGGGCAGGTCCCCGCCGCGGCTCGCACCCAATCCGACGGCCGTGCTGATAGGACGAATGGGCAATGCCCCGTTACTGGGTACCGCCGACCGTCGAGTAGAGCGGTGGAAACGAGAACTCCGCGGGGCAGACCACGTCGGCCACCGCCACCGCCGGCATCAGGCACCGAGGCGCTCAGCCATGCCAGCGGAAGCCCCGTGCGACATAGCAAATGCCTGCACACGAGGGGATGCCGGGCCAGCCGTCCGAGCGGGAACTGGACGCATGTGCTGGCGCCCGTGCAACCTCAGCCTTGCGGCAGCCGGACTACCTGGACGAAGAACTCGTCGATCTGGCGAACCGCGTTCATGAACTGATCGAGATCCACGGGCTTGGTGACGTAGGCATTCGCATGCAGCTTGTAGCTCTTGAGGATGTCTTCCTCCGCCGCGGAGGTGGTGAGCACCACGACCGGGACGTGGTTGAGGTCGGGATCGGACTTGATCTTCTCGAGCAGTTGCCTGCCGTCGTTCTTAGTCAGGTTCTGATCCAGGTGGATCATGTCCGGCGTCGGCGCGTTCTCGTAGCAGCAGGGGCGGTAGAGGATGTCGAGTCCCTACTCGCCGTC
>JAOPWT010000016.1 GCA_025965555.1 Mycobacterium sp. | reverse complement strand
TGCGCCACCCCGTCAACCTGGGCCAGGGCGCCGCGATCCAGACCGGCATCGAGTACGCCCGCAGCCGGCCGGGCGCGACCGTGTTCGCGACGTTCGACGCCGACGGCCAGCACCGCGTCCAGGACGTGGTGCGGATGATCGACCGCCTTGGCGCCGAAGAACTCGACATCGTGGTGGGCACCCGCTTCGCCGAGAGCACACCGAACAACATGCCTGTGCTCAGACGACGGCTGTTCCCGCTGATCGCCAAGCTCAGCCCCACCAGTCGCAAGCTCGGACTGACCGACGCCCACAACGGGCTGCGGGTGTTCAACAAGACCGTCGCCGACGGGCTGAATCTCACGATGAGCGGGATGGCGCACGCCAGCGAAATCATCGCCGTGATCGTCGAAAACGGTTGGCGGGTGGCCGAAGAGCCCGTCGAGATTCTGTACACCGACTACTCGATGTCGAAGGGACAGCCGCTGGTGAACGGCGTCAACATCATCTTCGACGGCCTGCTGCGGAAGAGGATGCGCCGATGAACTGGATTCAGGTTCTGCTGATCGCGGCCATCGTCACGCTGTTGGTGTACCTGCTGCGCTCACGACGAAGCGCGCAGACCAAGGCGTGGGTGAAGGTGGGGTACGTGCTGTTCGTCCTGGCCGCGGTCTATGCGATCGTCCGGCCCAACGACACGACCGTGGTGGCGAACTGGCTGGGTGTCGACCGCGGGGCCGATCTGCTCGAGTACGCGCTGATCGTCGCGTTCCTGTTCACGACCATCAGCACGTACATGCGGTTCAAGGATCTGGAGCTGCGGTACGCGCAGTTGGCCCGCGCAGTCGCGCTCGAGGGCGCTCGGGTCCCCGACGATCGCTAGCGGTTCTCAGTCGGCCTGCGCCTCGCGGAAGAACTGGACCGTACGCAAAATGCCTTCGGCCAGTGGTACTTTCGGCGCCCAACCGAGGACCTCCCTGGCGCGACTATTGTCCAGGCGCGACCGCCGAAGGTCACCGAGGCGGGGTGGGTAGAACTCCGGCTCGTCGGGCGCACCCGCCGCGGCCGCGACGGCCGTGTGCAGTTCACGGGTGGACGTCTCGACCCCGGTGCCGGTGTTGAAGCGCTGGCCGCTGCCTGCCTCACCACCTGCCCTGACGAACGCGTCGACGACGTCGTCGACGAACACGTAGTCGCGGGTGTCTGAGCCGTCACCGAAGATCTTGGTCGGCTTGCCCGACAGCAGCGCCTTGGAGAAGATCGCGACGACGCCCGCCTCACCGTGGGGGTCCTGCCGTGGCCCGTAGACGTTGGCTGGCGCGATGTGTGAGCAGTCGAGGCCGTACAGGTTGCGGAACATGTTGAGGTACACCTCGCCGCACACCTTGCTGGCGGCATAGGGCGACGCCGGGTCGACGGGCACGTCCTCGTTGGTCGGGTAGACCGGCGGGACACCGTAGATGGACCCACCCGACGAGGTGTGGACGATCTTGCGCACCCCGGCCTTGCGCGCCGCCTCGGCCAGCCGCACGGTGCCGACGACGTTGACGCTGGAGTCGAACTGCGCGTCGTCGACGGAACGCGAGACCGAGATCTGCGCCGCCAGGTGGAAGATCACCTCGGGACTGGTGTCGGTGATCAGGCCGAGCAAGTCGGCGTCGACGATGTCGGCCTTGGCGAACTCATAGGTGTCGTGCCGCTCGGCCCCGACGATGTTGACGCTTTTCCCCGAGCTGAGGTCGTCGACGCCGACGACGCTGTGACCATCGGCCAACAGTCGATCTACCAGCGTCGATCCGATGAAGCCCGCTGCCCCCGTGACGAGTGTCCGCACTGGGTCACCATACCGACCAAAGGTGGTCCGTACAGTCGGCAACGGTGATTCGGCGGGCAGGACTTCTTCGGCGACCCCGGGACCATTGGGTGCTCTGGGCCGCCGCCCTGTTGATCGTGGCGCAGTTGGCCGTTCGCGCGGTGCTGGCATTCCACGGCTACTTCTACTGGGACGACCTGATCCTGATCGCCCGCGCGGGTACCCACAACCTGCTGGCCCCGTCCTATCTGTTCGACGATCACGACGGCCACGTGATGCCCGCCGCCTTCCTGGTCGCGGGCGGTATCGCCAAGCTCGCGCCGTTCAACTGGATCGGCCCGGCGATCAGCCTGGTGGTGTTGCAACTCGTCGCGTCGCTGGCGTTGCTGCGCGTCTTGTACGTGATTCTCGGCTGGCGTCCGCCACTGCTGATCCCCCTGGCCTTCGCGCTCTTCACCCCGCTGGGGCTCCCCGCGTTCGCGTGGTGGGCGGCGGCGCTGAATGCCCTGCCGATGACCGCGGCCATGGCCTGGGTGTGCGCCGACGCCATTCTGCTGATCCGCACCGGCAACCAGCGCTACGGCATCACCGGGACTTCGGTTTTCTTCATCGGACTGCTGTTCTTCGAGAAGGCCGCGGTCATACCCTTCGTCGCATTCGCGGTCACGGCGCTACTCACCTACGTCCTCGGTGACCGGTCCGCAGTGAAGACGGTGTGGCACGCCGGTTTTCGGTTGTGGACCGCATCGGCGGCGCTGATGGCAGCGTGGATCGGGATCTACCTCCTCGTCGTCGACCAGCGCCGGTGGACGCTCGACATTCCCATGACCGGGGATCTGCTGGTGCGGTCGGTGACGCATGGCATCGTGCCTGCTCTCGTCGGCGGCCCGTGGGACTGGGAACGCTGGGCACCGTCGTCACCGTGGGCGCTGCCGCAGTGGCCCGTGATGGTGGTGGGCTGGCTGGTGCTGGCAGCGGCGATCGCCGTGTCGGTGGCCCGCAAGGAACACGCGCGTGTGCTCTGGTGGGCCGCCGCAGGCTACGTGGTGGCCTGTCAGCTGCCGATCTACCTCATGCGGTCGTCGCGGTTCACCGCCATCGAGCTGGCACAGACCCTGCGCTACCTGCCCGACCTGGCCCTGGTCCTCGCGATGCTGGCGGCCATCGGGTTCTATGCGCCGAACCGGGTGTCGTCGGGGCGGCTCGATGCGTCCCGCACCAGGGCGGGAGTGAGCATCGCCGTCGCGGCGGTCTTCGTGGCCAGTTGTGTCTTCTCGACCGTCGCGTTCACGACGAGTTGGCGCAACAATCCGACTCGCTCGTACGTCGGCAACGTGCTGGCGAGTCTCGCCACGGCGAACGCGACCACCAAGGCGCCCCTGCTCGACCAGGAGGTCGACCCGCTGATCCTGCAACGCTTCGCGTGGCCGGACAACCTCTTCAGTCACGTCTTCGCCCTGGTGCGTGACCGGCCCGAATTCAGCACCAGCACAACGAATCTCCGCACGTTCGACCGCAAAGGCCACCTGGTCGACGCGCAGGTGACCTGGGTGCGGCACACGTTGGCCGGGCCCAAACCCCAGTGCGGTTACCTCGTCCAACCCGATGCCCCGGTACGGATGCCGCTCGACGGCCCGATGCTGCCGACGGAGTGGACGGCCGAGATCAACTATCTGGCCAACAGCGACGGCTCGATGACGTTCGCCCTCTCCGACGGTGACTCGACCAGAGTGCCGGTGCACCCGGGACTCAATCGCGTGTTCGTCCGCCTGTCGGGGGCCGGGGATGCGGTGCTCGCCAGCGCCAACACCTCGGCGCTGTCGGTGTGCCTGGCCTCTGGGCCCGTCGGCTACGTGGCACCACCCTAAGATCGTAAGCATGACTAACTTACGTGACGAGGGTCTGCGGGTCTTTCGCGAGCTGCTGCCGGGCGCCCTTCCCGACGGCGACGTCGACTTCGGCGCAGACGGCTTCGCGCCCGAACTGATGGACATCGGCGTCGAGAGCGTCTTCGGCAGGCTGTGGGCGCGCGACGGCCTCAGCCGCCGCGACCGCAGCCTCGTCACGCTGGGCATCCTGATGGCGCTGCGCGCCAGCGACGAACTGCACTTTCACTTCAAGATCGCGCGCAACAACGGCCTCACCGACGAGGAACTGGCCGAGGTGATCTATCACGCCAGCGGTTACGCCGGCTTCCCCGCGGCGTCCTCCGCGAGGAACGTCGCCGCCAAGGCCCTTGCGCAGGACTGAACCCGACTTGGGACGCTGGTCTCCCATGCCCGGCGAAGGTGTGGGGCCGCCTCCGGGAATCGAACCCGGGACCTTCTCATTACGAGTGAGACGCTCTACCGACTGAGCTAAGGCGGCACTGCCCGCCGATGAGCGCTTGCACGAAGATCTGGTCAAGCGATGAGCGCTTGCGCAAGAGCATGTGTCAGCCGGGCGGGACGAGTGTACGGCAGGCACCGTCGTCGGCCCAAACGCTTCGCCCCTCAGCCCCGCAGGGCCTGCCCGACGGTCGCCACCATGGCGTCCACCGCGAATTTCGGCTTCACGTTCACCGCCAAAGCCTCGCGGCATTCGAGCACCGCCTCGATGCAGCGCAGCAGCCGGTCGGGCGGGACGTGCCCCGCCATCGCGGCGACCTTGTCCGACATGTCGGGGTGGTTGGCCTGGATGGCGCCCGCACCCGACGACACCAGTAGCGCGTCGCGGAAGTAGGTCGCAAGGTCGATCAGAGCACGGTCCAGTGCGTCGCGCGATGCCCGTGTCTGACGCGACTTCTGGCGCTTCTCAAGGTCTTTCAGCGCTCCGGTGGCGCCGCGCAGCGCACCGGCGGCGCCCTTGCCCGTGCCGCCGGCGCCCTGGGCCGTCCGCAGTTCCTCGGTCTCGGCCTCGTTCCGGTCCCCCGTCAGGGCCTTCGCCTCGTCATCCGCCGTGGCCACCAACTCCTCGGCGGCGGCGTACGCCCGCGACGGCGTCGCCGCGTCCCGCGCCAACCCGAGCGCGCGTTCCCTGCGGTGTCTGGCCTGTTCGTCGGTGGCCAGCCTGCGCGCGCGTCCGACGTGGCCGCCACTGACCGAGGCAGCCCACCTGGCGTCCTTCTCGGACAGGCCGTCGTTGTCGGTCAGCACCTTGGCGATCGCGTCGAGCGGCGGGGTCACCAAGGCGACGTGGCGACAGCGCGACCGCAGGGTGATCGCGATGTCCTCGGGGTCCACCGACGGCGCACACAGCAAGAACACCGTCGAGGCAGGCGGCTCCTCCACCACCTTGAGAAGTGCGTTCGCAGCGCCCTCGGTAAGGCGGTCGGCATCCTCGACGACGACGACCTGCCACCGCCCGGTACCCGGGCGCCGCGAGGCGATCTGGACGATGTCGCGCATCTCCTTGACGCCGATCGAGAGCCCCTCGGGAATGATCCGACGCACGTCGGCGTGGGTGCCCGCCATGGTGGTGGTGCAAGCCCGGCACTCTCCGCACCCTGGGACGCCGTCGGACGTGCACTGCAGGGCCGCAGCGAAGCACACGGCAGCGATGGACCGCCCCGAACCGGGCGGGCCGGTGATCAGCCAGGCGTGGGTCATGCGGCCGCCCGTGACGCCAGCGGACAGCGGATTGTGAGCTGAGTCACCACGGGCGGCCCGCGCCGCCGCCACCAACTCGGCCTCGACGGCGTCCTGACCCACCAGACGCGAGAAAACACCGCTCATCGAGAGCCCACCCTAGTGCCGCCGGGCGACACTCCGGCGAAGACGCCAGTGAACAGGGCCCGTATCGGTCCCCACGGACCGATACGGTTGTCGGATGACCGAGCAGGCACCACCGATGGGGCGCCTCACCGCCTTCGTCCGGTGGGTGGCGCGCACGCCGTGGCCGGTCTTCACCCTCGGCATGCTGCAGGCCGACATCATCGGCGCGTTGTTCGTGCTGGGGTTCCTGCGGTTCGGGCTGCCGTCGGAGGACCGGATCCAGCTGCAAGACCTGCCCGCGTTCAACTTGGCGATCTTCCTGGGCTACCTCTTCGTCTCATTCAGCGTCGGGGTCTGGCTGACGCTGCGGCTGCTACTCCCGGTGATCCGCTGGCAGCGCCGCGACAGCCTCCTCGGGGGCAGCGACCCCACCGGGACGGCGCTGGCCCGCGTCAGAGCCTTGCGGATGCCCTACTACCGGTCCGTGATCAGCGTGTCGAACTGGTGCCTCGGTTCGATCGTCTTCATCGTCGCCAGCTGGCCGGTGGCCAGTCACTCGGCACCCGTCGTCGCGGTCGCCACGGCCCTCGGCGCGACCGCGACCGCGATCATCGGCTACCTCCAGTCCGAACGCGTGCTGCGGCCCGTCGCCGTCGCCGCGCTGCGCGGTGGCGTTCCGGAGAGCTTCAAGGCTCCCGGCGTGATCCAGCGGCAGGTGCTCACCTGGGTGCTCTCGACCGGCGTGCCCATCCTCGCCATCGTGTTGGCCCTGGTGGCCAGCAAGTTCGAGATTCTGACCGCGCCGGCAGAGCGACTCAACACCCCGCTCCTGCTGCTCGCGATCGCTGCCCTTGTCATCGGGTTGGCAGGCACGGTGCTGGTCGCGATGTCGATTGCCGACCCGTTGCGCCAATTGCGCTGGGCCCTCGGCGAAGTGCAGCGCGGCAATTACAACGCCCACATGCAGATCTACGACGCCAGCGAATTGGGGCTGCTACAAGCCGGATTCAACGACATGGTCCGCGATCTCGCCGAGCGGCAACGGCTCAGGGACCTGTTCGGCCGCTACGTCGGCGAGGACGTCGCCCGTCGCGCGCTCGAGCGCGGCACCGAGCTAGGCGGTCAGGAACGCGACGTCGCCGTCCTTTTCGTCGATCTGGTCGGGTCAACCCAGCTGGCCTCGACCCGACCTGCGGCCGAGGTCGTCAGCCTGCTCAACGAGTTCTTCCGCGTCATCGTCGACAGCGTCAACCGGCACGGCGGCTTCGTCAACAAGTTTCAGGGCGACGCCGCGTTGGCCATCTTCGGCGCCCCGATCGAGCACCCCGACGCCTCCGGTGCCGCGCTCGCCGCGTCACGCGAGCTCCACGACGAACTCCTCGAGGTACTGGGCCAGACGGACTTTGGCATCGGCGTCTCCGC
>JAOPWT010000605.1 GCA_025965555.1 Mycobacterium sp. | reverse complement strand
CATCACCCTCGCCGAGGGCCTGGTACTCGCCGCTGAGACCTTCGATGCGCCCGGCGATCGCCGACAGGTCACCGTGTGACCGGGTCAGGATGTCCTGGATGTCGCTGGAGCCCTTGCTGATCACCGGATACAGCATCCGTTCGCCTTCTGCGGTGTTCGGCACCCGAGCGGCGGCGTCGTCCACCCACTGCCTGACGTTCTCCAGGTCTCGCCGACCGGCCGTCACCACGGACGCCGAGCGGTCGACCTCCGCCGCGAGACGCTTGTCCAGGTCCGCGATGCCTCCGATGGCGCCGGCCTGCTTGCTGTTGGCCTCGGAGTAGGAGTCCGATGCGGAGCCAGACCAGGTGCCGTCCGGTCTGGCCGACTTCACCGTGTCCTGGAGGCTCTGCAGTCGGTCGCTCTGGTCGAATTGCGAGCCATCGCTGGGGGTGCCTTGGCCGAAGGTGGCAGCGGCGTGGGACCAAATCGTCCGGAATCCGTCAAGTGCGCTCACCCTGCCCAGTTTAGGTCCCGGCGAGGTCCCCTCGGATCGGCAAATCCGCGCCGCCGAACCATCGCCTCAGATAGCCGCGCAGGTCCTCGCCGGTGCGCGGTGGCCGACCCGGATCGATGACGAACGACTGGATGATCCGCAGTAGGTGCTCGGCGAGTTCGTCGAGTTCTTCGTCGGTGAACCCGAGACCGGCCCAGTCGACGTCGAACCGGCGCACCATCCTGTTCGCGAACTGCAGAGCCACGTCGGAGGTCACCGAGACGGTGTGTTCGTCGGCGCGGCCCGGTGCCAACAGAAGGCCGAGGTGCTTGTCCTTCGGCAGCCATTCCAGCGCGGTGGCGATGGCCTCGGTGACGGCGTCCACCGGGTCGTCGAGGCCACGCAGATGGCCGGCGAGCCGCTCGAGGAAGTCATCCGCGGCCTGGACCGCCGCGGCCACCAGCAGGGCTTCGGTGCTCGGGAAGTAGCGGTACACGGTCTGACGCGTGACTCCGAGGGTGCGGGCCACGTCGGCGATGCTGAATTCGGCGCCGCGTTCGTCGATCGCCTTGCCGGCGGCGCTCAAGATCCGCGCGACGGCCTCGTCGTCCGTGGCGGGTGTCGATCCCGACCAACCGTGGGTGCGCACAGGTGGAGATAGTAGCCGGGACCCCGCGTCAGCCCTGGTAGGAGACCGCCAGCTCCTTCACGCCGTTGATCCAGCCCGATCGAAGTCGTTGTGGCTCGGCGAGTTTGGCGATGTCCGGAATCTGGTCGGCGAGCTCGTTGAAGATCAGCTTGATCTCCATGCGAGCCAGGTTCGCACCGATGCAGAAGTGCGCGCCATTGCCACCGAAACTCAAGTGGGGATTGGGATTTCGCAGCACGTCGAAGTCGAAGGGACGCTCGAAGACGGACTCGTCGAAGTTGGCCGAGCTGTAGAACAGGCCCACGCGCTGACCTTCCCGGACCGTCACGTCGCCGAACTCCACGTCGGTCAGCGCGGTCCGCTGGAAGCAGTGCACCGGGGTGGCCCAGCGGACGATCTCGTCGACCGCGGTGGCCGGCCGCTGCTTCTTGAAGAGCTCCCACTGGTCCGGATTGTCGAAGAACGCGTTCATGCCGTGCGTCATGGCGTTGCGGGTGGTCTCGTTGCCCGCGACTGCGAGCAGGATGACGAAGAAGGCGAACTCCACGTCGCCAAGGGGCTCTCCGGTCTCGCCGCCTTCTCCCTTCAGGTCGGCTTGGATCAGCCGGGTCACGATGTCGTCGGCCGGGCAGCGTCTGCGCTCCTCGGCCATGTTGTACGCGTAGCCCATCAGTTCGGCATTTGCCACCGTCGGGTCGGAGTCGAAGTCCGGATCGTCGGTGTTCATGATGGAGTTGGTCCAGTGAAACAGCTTCTCGCGGTCGGATTCTGGCACGCCGATGAGGTCGGCGATCGCGAGCAACGGCAGTTTGGAAGCGATGTCGTCGACGAAGTTGCCGTCGTCCTTCTCACCCGCGGTGGCCACGATCTCGCGGGCTGCCACCGCCAGCTTCTCCTCGAGCGCGGCGACCGACCGCGGGGTGAACAGCCGCGACACGATCTTGCGCAGCCGGGTGTGTTCGGGCGCGTCGTGGTTGATCAACAGCGCCTTGGTCAGGTCCAACTGCTCGCTGGTGACACCGTCCGGCAGGCGCATCACTGCACCCTTGCGGTTGGTCGACCACAGATCGCCGTTGCGGGAGATCGCCTTGATGTCCTCGTGACGGCTGATCACCCAGTAGCCGCCGTCGTCGAAGACCGACTCCTGCTGCTCGTTCCACCAGACCGGGGCGGTCTTGCGCAGGTGCGCGAACTCGGTGACCGGGATGCCCCGGAATAGGACCTCGGGATCGGTGAAGTCGTATCCCGGGCCGAAGGGGCACGCGTTCTGCGTGGTCGTCATCGCGACACCTCCTGGTGTGACATGTGGCACGTCTTCGTCCCGACCATACACTGCTGCATCAAGTGTATGGCCGGTGATCAAGGGTTTAGGGTTGTTGACCGTGCGAGTCCTCGTAATCGGATCCGGTGCCCGTGAACATGCGCTATTGCTCGCGCTGCGCCGCGACCCGGAGGTCGACGCGCTCGCCGTGGCACCCGGAAACGCGGGCACGGCCTCCGTCGCCGAGCAGTACGACGTCGACGTCACCTCCTCAGACGAGGTGGTCAAACTGGCCAAGCGCTTCGGCGCCGACCTCGTCGTCGTCGGCCCCGAGGTGCCACTGGTCCTCGGCGTGGCCGACGCCGTCCGGGCCGCGGGCATCGCCTGCTTCGGGCCGTCCAAGGAAGCCGCCCGCATCGAGGGCGCCAAGTCCTTCGCCAAGGACGTCATGGACGCCGCGGGCGTGCGCACGGGCAGGAGCGAGATCGTCGACAACCCGGCGCGTCTCGACGCCGCACTGGACCGGTTCGGCCCCGCGGCGGGTGACCCCGCGTGGGTGGTCAAGGACGACGGCCTCGCCGCAGGCAAGGGCGTGGTGGTGACGGCGGACCGCGATGCCGCCCGAGCGCACGCGGCGAGTCTCCTCGACTCGGGCCACGCGGTTCTGCTCGAGTCGTTCCTCGACGGCCCCGAGGTGTCGCTGTTCTGCGTGGTCGACGGCGAGACGGTGGTGCCACTGCTACCCGCGCAGGACTTCAAGCGCGTCGGCGACGGGGACACCGGGGGAAACACCGGAGGAATGGGCGCCTACACCCCGCTGCCGTGGCTGCCGGACAGCATGGTCACCTCGATCGTCGACGATGTCGTGAAACCCGTTGCCGCCGAACTTGTCAAGCGCGGCTGCCCCTTCTCGGGTCTGCTATACGCCGGCCTGGCGATCACGTCCCGCGGCCCCGCCGTCATCGAGTTCAACTGCCGCTTCGGCGATCCCGAGACCCAGGCCGTGCTGGCGCTACTGCAGAGCCCGTTCGGGCAGTTGTTGCACGCCGCCGCCACTGGAGAGCTGGCGAAGCAGCCGCCCCTGCAGTGGGACGACGGTGCCGCCGTGGCCGTCGTGCTGGCCGCCGAGAACTATCCGGGACGGCCCCGTGTCGGTGACGTGATCGTAGGCTCGGAAGTGCCAGGCGTGCTGCACGCGGGCACCACCAGACGCGACGATGGCGCCGTGCTGTCATCGGGCGGTCGGGTGCTCTCGGTCGTCGGCACCGGCGCCGACCTCGCCGCCGCACGCGAGGCCGCCTACGCGATCATCGGCGCAATTCGCCTGCCGGGCAGTCACTTCCGCACCGACATCGGGCTCGCCGCCGTCGAAGGCCGGATCAGCATCTAGGGTCAAGCGACGAGAAGCGGTGCCATCCAGGCGATTTCGGCCGGCAGCTGCGAACTCCAGAAGGCCCCGTCGTGCCCGCCGGGGGAGAATCCGCCGGACGGCGGGCTTGGCAGCTGCGCGATGTACTGCTTGGTGGCCGCATAGAACGGATCGCTGTCACCGCAGTCGATCCTGACCGGAATCGATCCGAGGTTGGGCAGCCCCCACACGCTGTTGGCGGCGTAGTCGTCGGTTCCGTCGAACGCGCCGGGCGCCGTCGCCCCAGAGGACGTCCACAGCGCCGGGCTGACCGCACAGATCGCCGCCGTGCGCGCCGGACCGAGCCGCGAGCCGAGCAGCAACGCACCGTACCCGCCCATCGACCAGCCGAGAAAGCCGACCCGCGACGTGTCGAGGCCCTGCTCACCCAACATCGGGATCAGCTCGTTGAGGACCATGGCGCCGGAGTCCTCACCCGAAGTCCGCGAGTGCCAGTAGCTGCCGCCGCCGTCGACGGCCACGACGGCGAACGGCGGGATACCCGACGCGACGGCCTGCGCGAGACCCTGCTCGACGCCGCCCGCCATCACTCCCGCCGCGTCCTGGCCCTTGCCGTGCAACGCGATCACCGGCCGCAGCGGGCCGGTCTGGTTGGGGGGCCTGGCGATCGCCCAGTTGGTCGTGACGCCGCCGCGCGCCGCCGAGACGAACGATCCGGTGAGGTACGTCGGTGCTGCCGTCGCCGGCGGTTCGAGCGGCGCCGGGGGCAATGGAGGAGACAGCGGTGCGCCGATCCCCGTCATCGCCACGGGTGGCTGGGTCACCGGCGGCTCGCCCAGCGTCGATCCGAGTGCGTACGCGCCCGCCGCACCCACGGCGACGCCGACGCCGAGTCGCAGAATCGCGCGACGGCTCAACTGGGCTGTCTGCTCTTCGCACAGGCGGCTCGTCGCTGACATGCGGGCCATCATGCCATTGGCTTCCTGAATGCTGCCCACGCGCCGGTGCACCACAACGCCAAGACGACCGCCTCGCGATACCACGTGGGACGGATGAGTCGGCTGGTTTTGATGCGGGTCAGTCGACCGTGTTGATCATTCCTGTGAGCAGGGTTGTAGTTGGCCGAAAGCCCCATACCGTCGGGCCGTTGCTGGCAGCATGCAAGGCGTGACGGCAGCGGTCACCCCCAAGGGTGAAAGGCGACGGTACGCGCTGGTCAGCGCGGCCGCCGATCTGCTGTGCGAGGGCGGCTTCGACGCCGTTCGGCATCGCGCCGTGGCCCGTCGCGCCGGGCTGCCGCTCGCGTCGACGACGTACTACTTCTCGTCTCTCGACGACCTCGTCGAGAGGGCGGTCGAATACGTCGGGATCCGCGAAGCGGAAATGTTGGACACGCGCGTCGCGGCGTTGTCGCGCCGCAAGCGCGGAGCCGAATCGACGGCCGACGTACTGGTCGATCTGTTGGTCGGCGACGGGCCGGGTACCCGGGTCTCCGAACAGTTGATCTCGCGCTACGAGCGCTACATCGCCTGCGCACGGCAGCCAGGCCTTCGCGACGTCCAACGCCGCATCATGAAGCAGCGAACCCAGGCCGTCGTCGAAGTGGTCGAGCGCTCGGGACGTTCGGTGCGCGCGGAATTGATGACGGCACTGGTGTGTGCGGTCGACGGCGCGGTCGTCGCGTCCCTCGTCGGCGTTGGCGACGGGCCACGGGCCACGGCCCGCGCGACGCTGGTCGACGTCATCGACGTGCTCGCGCCGTTCGACTGAGTCGCCCCCGGTGTGACCGTGCCAGCAACGGGCTAACTTGGGTGCAATGAAGCTCACTGGTGTCATCGACGCCGCCCTCGACCGTTCCGTTGTGCTCGGCTACTCCAAGATCGGGTCCAGCGTGCGCAAGCTCTGGTGGCCCGCCGACCCGCCGGCCAAGGCGCTGGCGGGCAAGCGGGTGGTCGTCACGGGTGCCACGGCTGGTCTCGGCGAGGCGATGGCGGAGTCCTTCGCCCAACTCGGCGCGACCGTGCACCTGCTCGGCCGCAACCCGGAGAAGGTCACGCACTCGGCGGGCGTGATCCGCGGCAGGGTTCCCGGTTCGATCGTCATCGAGGAGGTGTGCGACGTCGGGGACCTCGACGCGGTGCGGGCATGGACCGATGATCTGTCTGGACGCATCGACGCGTTGCACGGCCTGGTGCACAACGCGGGCGTCATGCCGAAGGAACGTGCGCAGACGCCGCAGGGCCACGAGGTGCAACTGGCGTGCCACGTCCTCGGTCCGCAGACGATGACCGATCGACTGCTTCCGCTGTTGCGCAATGCCGACGGATCCTCGGTCGTCTTCGTGTCCTCGGGTGGCATGTACAGCGCGCCCCTCGACGCGGACGACATGGAATCGGCCCGTGGCGATTACGACGGCGTCCGGGTGTACGCCAGGACGAAGCGCATGCAGGTGGTGCTCGCCGATGCATGGGCAGAGCGCCTCGCGGATGAGCGCTTGCGCGAAGACCATGACGCCCGCACCGACGTTCGCGTCGAGAGCATGCATCCCGGCTGGGCGAAGACCCCCGGCGTCTCGGAGGCGCTCCCGACGTTCGAGAAGTTCACCGGTCCGATCCTGCGCGACACGGCCGACGGTGGCGACACCGCGGTCTGGCTCGTCGCGACCCGCCCCCCGTCGCGGCCGCCGCACTTCTGGCACGACCGTGCGCAGCGGCCGACGACGTTCGGATGGCAGCGACCGGAGAAGCCTGCCGTCGTCGCCCGTTTCCTCGATGAGGTGTCGGCAATGACGGACACTTCGAGAAACTGGGTCGCGCTGCGTGCTTGAACTCTCCCTTCAACGGCTACTCCCCGACTCACAGCGATCTAACAGGGAGATGGCATGGCACAGGCGACGGTCGAGAAACAGCCCGAACTGAAACGGGTGATGGGCCCTGGCCTGTTGCTGCTGTTCATCATCGGAGACATCCTCGGCACCGGCGTCTACGCGCTGACGGGTGACGTCGCCGCCGAGGTGGGCGGCGCCGCCTGGCTGCCCTTCCTGGTGGCGTTCCTGATCGCGATGGTCACCGCGTTCAGCTACCTGGAGTTGGTGACCAAGTATCCGCAGGCCGCTGGCGCTGCGCTGTACGCGCACAAGGCGTTCGGCGTCCACTTCGTCACGTTCCTGGTCGCGTTCATCGTGATGTGTTCCGGTATCACGTCGGCGTCCACCGCGTCCCGATTCTTCGCGTCGAACTTCTTCAAGGGCTTCGGATTCGATTGGGGGACAGGCGGAGTAGTCACCGTTGCGTTGCTCTTCATGGTGCTCGTCGCCGCCGTCAACCTCAGGGGTGTCGGCGAGAGCGTCAAGCTCAACGTGGTGTTGACCATCGTCGAGATCACCGGCCTGATGCTGGTCATCTTCGTCGGCTTCTGGGCGTTCACCCAGGGCGGTGACGTCGACTTCTCCCGGGTGGTCGCCTTCGACACCGCCGAGGACAAGAACGCCTTCCTCGCCGTGACGACGGCGACGTCGTTGGCCTTCTTCGCGATGGTCGGCTTCGAGGATTCGGTCAACATGGCCGAGGAGACGAAGAACCCGGTGAAGATCTTTCCGAAGATGCTGCTGACCGGTCTGGGCATCGCGGGCGTCGTCTACATCGTGGTCGCCGTCGTCGCGGTGGCGCTCGTCCCGGTCGGCACGCTCGAAGCCAGCGAGACGCCGCTCGTCGAGGTGGTCAAGGCCGGGGCGCCCGGCCTGCCGATCGAGCAGATCCTGCCGTTCATCTCGATGTTCGCCGTCGCCAACACGGCGCTGATCAACATGTTGATGGCAAGTCGGCTGATCTACGGCATGGCCAAGCAGCACGTGCTGCCGCCGGTGCTCGGTACGGTGCACCCCTCGCGTCGGACACCGTGGGTGGCGATCGCCTTCACCACCGCGATCGCCTTCGGCCTGATTCTGTACGTGACGGCGTTCGCCAACGACTCGGCCATCTCGACGCTCGGCGGCACCACGTCGCTGTTGCTCTTGGCGGTGTTCGCAGTCGTCAACATCGCAGTGCTGGTGCTGCGCAAGGACATTCAAGCAGACGGGGCGCACTTCAAGACTCCGACGTGGCTGCCATGGGTGGGATTCCTGGCGTGTGCGTACCTGGTGCTGCCGCTGTCGGGCCGGCCGCTGCAGCAGTACGTGCTGGCGATCGCCCTGGTAGTCCTGGGCGTCGTCCTGTTCGGGATCACGGTGGCGATCAACCGCGCCGTCGGGATCCGTGGATCCGGGATCACGGACGTGGAGAAGCTGGACGCCGAGCCCTAGTCGGAGAGCTTCTCCAACCGCGCCTTGAGTTGGGCGACCCGGTGCGCGTTGCCCGTCAGACCCACGTAGCGGTCGCCGAAACGGGCGAGCAGCGCATCGTCGAGGCGCCGGACCGCGCCCGCCGGGTAGCGGTAGTCCATCTTCTCGTTGACCGCGTCGGTGTCGAAGGCGCCGAGCAGTTCGTCGAGTTCGTCGAGTGAGTCGATGCCGAGTTCGAGCAGCAGACCCGAGATCCACGCATAGTGCTCGGTGCGCGACCAGCCTGCGTCGGGGAAGCGGTTGCCCAGATACGTGGCGAGCACCGGCGTGCCGATGCGGGGGTCGCTGGACTGTTCGGACCGCTGCGCGGGCGGCGAACTCTTCAGCCGTTCCCGGATCGCCGAGAACTCCCGGTCGGCGAGTTCCAGCAGCCCCGCGGCGAGCGTGAATCGTCGGTCCAGGTCTGGGGCATCCTCCTCGGGTATCGACCCCTTGTAGCGGATGTCGTGTTCGAACTCCGCCCATGCGTGCTGCAGGACCGTCCGCACCTGGATCGACGCGGGCTGCTGCTCGCCCTCGACGGCGACCAACAGATGCCTGCTCGCATAACCCCACCTGCCCTCGCGTGCGGTCTCCTGCCCCATGTCCCTGTCGTCGAGGAGTTGCATCTCCTCGGCCAGCAGGTTGGCGACGGTCGTGACGTCGTCGCGCAGGAAGGTGATCACCCGTAGACCGATCTGGTCGGTGAGCTCCGAGAGCGGGTCGGTGTAGAGGCGTTGGCCGTCGACGCTGCGGTCCGCCTTCTCGGCGAACGACGCCACGCTCTTCGTCCGCGCCGTGACGTTGAGGTAGTTGATGCCCGCATCGTCGAGCAGCGTCGTGACCAGTTCCAAATAGTGGTCGGTCGCCTCAAGCAGCGCAGGTCGTCGAGCGGCGAACTCGGCGATGGCCTCGCGCACCGCGCCTGGCGTCGGCTCTGGCGGTGCCGGGATCAGGTCGGGCGGCAGAGTGGGAGTGATCGTGGCACCGGTCTCGGGGTCCCCGTAGATGGTCACGTCGTCAGGCCTTCGCGTGGCGAAGAGCGCGACGTACGCGCACACCACCGCATCGACGGGATCCTCGGCCCGACGCAGCTCGCTCTTGCGCTCGGCGATCTCCACCGACTGCCTCAGTTCCACCCAGCCGTCGTGGTCGCCAACCCGCAAGGGGGGCGTGGCCTGGGCCAACGTCTCGACGAGGTCCATCAGCCTGAGCAGCTCGGAGCGCAACTGGGCGAAGCTGCGGCCCGGCTTGGACTTGTACTTCAGCGTCCGGCCCAGTCGGAACAGGGCGACGGTCGCCGGATGCGGGTAGACCTCGATGGCCCGTCGCGGCGACTGGGAATCCGGTGCGATGTCGAGGTCGAGCGCGGCCGCGAGCCGGGCGGCGCGTGGGGTGCTCGCGAACTCGGGCTTGCCGGTGTTGGTGGGATGGGCGCCTGCCTCGAACTTCGCGAAGTCGCGGTTGAGCGCCGCCTCGCTTGGGCGCTGACCGGTGGGGTTGTTCACCACCAGGGGCGCATCGAATGCCACCAGGCAGTCGTCCCTGACGTACGGGGCGATCGCCGCCCTGATGCTGGTGTCGTCCTGCGCGACGCCGAGGTACAGCAACTTGCCCGCATCATCGACCACTGCCACGCCCGTGGGCTTGCGCTCACCCCATGCGAGGTCCAGCCCGACGAAGTGCACGGCTCTAGCTTGCCCCAGCCGGGTCGTAAGCTGTGTATCCGTGACGATTCCGAATGTCCTGGCCGATCGGTACGCCAGCGCGGAGATGGTGGCGATCTGGTCGCCAGAAGCGAAGATCGTCGCGGAGCGGCGATTGTGGCTCGCCGTCCTGCGCGCGCAGGCCGAACTGGGTGTCGCGGTGCCCGACGGTGTCATCGCCGACTACGAGCGGGTGCTCGACCAGGTCGATCTGGCCTCGATCACCGAGCGCGAGCGGGTGACGCGCCATGACGTCAAGGCGCGCATCGAGGAGTTCAACGCCCTCGCCGGGCACGAGCACGTGCACAAGGGCATGACGAGCCGCGACCTCACCGAGAACGTCGAACAGCTGCAGATCCGCCGCTCGCTGGAACTCGTGCACGCGCACGGCGTGGCGGTGGTCGCGCGACTGGCCGAACGCGCAGACCTCTACCGCGACCTGGTGATGGCGGGTCGCAGTCACAACGTCGCGGCGCAGGCGACGACACTCGGCAAGCGCTTCGCCTCGGCGGCCGAGGAGACGCTCGTCGCGCTGACGCGGCTCTCGGAGCTGATCGACCGTTACCCGCTGCGGGGCATCAAGGGCCCCATGGGTACCGCGCAGGACATGCTCG
>JAOPWT010000568.1 GCA_025965555.1 Mycobacterium sp. | reverse complement strand
CAGCCGGCGTACTTCACCGACGATGAGTACTACGAGAAGCTGGACAAGGAGCTGACCTGGCTGGCGAGCATGCGCGACGAGGGCATCCGTCGTATTGCGGCGCGCACCGTCGGGCTGTCACCGGAGGCTCAGCAGGACCTCGTCCAGAAGGTCGACGAGCTCCGCCGCCAAGAACATCTGGACGATTAGCCCAGGTAGGCATGGCGCCGACTGCGGCGCGGCGTCCCGCGAATCGAGGGTGTGGATTCGGTCAGGACGTCGCAACGCTGACTCTGTTTTCCAACGTTCGATACTGATCGCTGATCGCGAGGATCCACTCGCGGTCTGAATATGACGGCGGCTGGCGTAGCCAATGCGGCCCGGGGAATTGCGCATGTGCCGCGTCCCTTTCGGTGCCGCGACCGGCATGAATCCACTCTGCGATGCGCAGCGACTGCTCCTCCGGCGGCACGCTGGGCGTCTCCTGAAAATCCCTCCCCGTCGAGGCCACGGCGTCATCGCCGCCGAGCGCACGGGTGGCCTCGAGATACAGCGCGTCCGAGATCAATGACATCTGCTCCGCGACGCGGAACAGGAGCGGCCCCCGCGGGCGCACTCCGATTCCGACGTTGGGGTGCCTTCGACTCAGCTCCTCCAGCAGGGGCTGAATGATCCGCAGCTCGCGCCGCGCACCGAACCAGTCCTCCACGCTGGGCAACAACGAACCGCTGGCGACGACGAGCATGGCGCAACCCAGCAGAGTCGCCGCCGTGCCGACGCCGATGAACCCCGTGGTGCCGACCGCTCTCAGCAGGAAGAATGCGCTCGCCAGCACGATGAGCACCACGCCGGTGGTGAACACGAAGAGGGCGCGGCCGCGGCGTGTGCGGTTGGAATGACGCACCCCGGCCCAGACCACCAACGTCAGCGCCATCATCACGTACAACAGCGGCAGCAGCCACGACACGTTCATCGCACCCGACCCGAGGTTGCGTCGCAGATACTCCTGCGGCGCCATCTCCGGCTGCTGGGGTGCGGTGAAGAACGCCACCAGCGTCAGCGCCGCGATCAGGGTGGCGACCGCGTACTGAATCACGGCGATGCGCCGGATCGTTGCCGGCTTACGTTCGGAGGCCGCCGACGTGATCATCACGCAGCTGCCCGCGGCGCACGAAATCAGCGCGACCTGGCTCATCACCGTGGACACGTTGGGCCAACGGACCAACGTGTCGATCAACAGCGTCAGAGGCTGCCAGTTGAGTGCAGCCACCAGTCCGAGGCTGCCGAGCGCCAGGATCATGGCCGCACTGACGAGGGACTGCTTGTTGACGAGTGCCCAGCCGATACGCAGGCCAGTTGCCAGTCCGAGAAGACCGGCGATCACCCAGATGATCAACCAAACGCCTCTCCGAGACGCACCTGGACGATGGACGCGCGATCGGACGGCAGTCGACCCAATCGGTAGATGAGCAGAGCGGCGAAGTCCTCGGCCTCCTGCTCGAGGTCCTCACCGCTGGGACCCATGCACCCGGTCCGCTGGTTGAGCATGTATCCGATGAGCTCGGAGCTGGCGAATTCGGTCCGGTCCCTCGCCGCTTCGACCACGGAGATGCCTTCGTGGCCGAGGACGAGGTGGCCGAGCTCGTGGGCCAGGGTCCGGTCACCAGCGGGCAGTCCCTGCTGGATGAGGAAGACGTCGCGGTCGGCGTACTGCCGCCACTGACCGCAGACTCCTGACGGAAGGTCTGCCATCTTGAGCTCGATGGGTCGACCGCGGTCCTCTGCTACGGATTCCACTAGACGTGCGAGCGATACCTCACCGCGCCGGGGCGCGAGATCGAGTACCTCACTGACGGCGCGGGTGACACGACGGCTGGCTGGCATCTGAACCCCCTCTCGATGTGTCCACTATCCCTGTCCTTCCCTGATGAAGCCGACGAATCGATCAACCCATGAAGCGTGCCGTGGCGTTGGCCCGGACGGTGTGTCCCGCGCGGGCCTGCCGGTAACCGACCAAACCACCGGCGCCGGTCAGCACGAGGATGCCCGTGACGCCCGGCACGGCGACGGCCGCCATCTGCCCGACTCCGGCGGTACGCAGGTAATCACCGTATCCGGCCCGGTACGACGCAGGCACCACGCCGTTGCTCGCGCCGTACGCGGGCGGGTTCTGCTGTCCCGCCTTGGGCGGCTCATTCTTGTTCTGTGGGCTGCCGGAATTCCGCGGCGCCGACGGTGTTCCCGGTCGTGCTGCGCCGCCACTGCCGCCGGCTCCAGGGCCGCCCGCACCGAGGAGAGGCACGATGACCGGCAGCGTGAGCGGCGAGAAGGGCAGTTCGGCTGCGGCGGTGGCCAATCCGTTGATCACGTCGACCACAGGGTCAACCGAGATGACGGGCAGTGTCGGGGGCACCACCCTGGGAAGAGTTGGCACGGGAAGCTGCATCAGCGGCGGCGGCTTGGGGATGCCGATGCCAACCGGCGGCTTGCCGATGCTGACACCGCCACCACCTCCGCTGCCGCTGCTGGGCGGGCTGCCGCTGCCGGGTGGTTGACCCGGATCCGGCGGGTTGGGCCAGCACCACGGCCAGTGCGATGTTCGTCGGGATCGTGATGCCACGGCCCGTCGTGATTCCACCGGGGCGGGTTCTCTTCTGTGGTCGAGTCATCACCCGTTGGAACTGGCACGCCGGTGGTCGTCTCGGTCGGTTCGCCAGTGGCTGTCGCCTTCGTTTGCCACGTGGTCTTCAATTCGGGTTCAGAAGGTTTGCTGGACGGCTCAGCGCTTGGCGTGGACTTCAGCTCGCCAGACGGCAGCCCGTTGCGCCCGTCGCCCAACTGGGAGGCGGGCTTCGGCGCCGTCACGGTGGCCGTGGTGGCCGAGGTCGGCTCGGTGGTGGCTCCCTCGACCGGCGTCTGTGCGGACGTGGGCTCGGTTGCCACGCCACCAGTCGGGTCACTCTGCGGGCCGCCGGTTTGGCCGCCCTGACCGGCCTCGGGATCGGCAAAGGCCATGGCAGCACCAGCACCAGCCACGAACAGCCCTGACACCATTACACAAGCTGCCGCGGCGATGCGCATTCGCATAGCCACGTGCCCACACCTCTCACGGCGCCGGAACGGTGCCCCTGCAGCACCGACATTCGACGTCGCCGATCCTTCCCGATTCTTGCACAATCGCGGTCTACTGTTTGCTGGAGGACTGCAACCGTCACCTTTCACCGGGGCCGGAACGGGACCACGGTGCGACCGGCATTAGGGTTGGCCGTACCAGCGCAGCCACGATCGCCAGATCACGACGAGATGACCGGGAGGCAGCCGGGATGGGCCTGTTCACACGGCGCAAGAGCCGGGCAACTCGGCGCGCGGAAGCCAAGGCCATCAAGGCCAAGGCGAAACTGGAGGCCAAGCTCTCGGCCAAGAACGAGGCTCGCCGCATCAAGGCCGACGGCAAGCGCCAATCCAAGGCGATCAAGGCACGCCTGAAAGCGCAGAAGGACAGCGACAAGGCTTCGTTGAAGGTTGCTGAGACCCAGCTCAAGGCGGTCCGCGAGGGGAAGCTGCTCTCCCCCTCCCGCATTCGCCGGACGCTGACGATTTCGCGAATGTTGGCGCCCGTCGTGGTGCCGATCGCCTATCGCGCCGCGGTCACCGCCCGCGGCTACGTCGACGAACGCCGGGCCGACCGGCTGGGGGTCCCCCTCAGCCAGATCGGCCAGTTCTCCGGAGCGGGTGGGGCGTTGTCCGCGCGGATCGCCGGCGCCGAACAGACCCTGAGCCAGGTCGCGGCGAAGAAGCCGAAGGACGCCGAGACCAAGCAGTTCGTCGCTGCCGTGACCGAGCGACTGCGCGACCTGTCCGCCGCCGTGACGGCCGCCGAGAACATGCCGACCCCGCGACGCAGGGCGGCACACACCGCAATCGGCGACCAACTCGATGGTGTGGACGCCGACCTGATGGCGCGTCTGGGAGTGGTCTGATCAAAGTCACGCCCGCTGGCCCGACCGCACCGGCCGCACGCCTGCGGGGGGTGGCGGCGGGGGCGTTGACGGCGGCGCTGTCGGTCGCGGCACACGGAACGGCGGGCGGTGGCCTGCCGTCGGGCTCCACCGCCGCCATGCTGGCACTGCTGTCGGTCACCCTCGGGGCGCTGGTCGCGACGATTCGAGACGCCGCGGACTTCAAGGTCCTGGTCGCGGTGCTCGCGGTCGGGCAGCTGTTGAGCCATGCCCTTCTCGGCGCGGCGGGGCATTCCCACCACACCGCGGCGGCCGCACCGTTGGGCATGATGGTCGGCGCCCACCTGGTGGCGATCGCGATCGGTGCGGCGCTCATCGCATTGGGTGGCCGGCTCTGCGCCGCCTTGTCACGCGTCGTTCTGGCCAGCTCGCGTCCCACCCGGCTGCCCGTCGCCGCGGTGTCGAGGATCGTCGTCCGTAGCGCGGACCAACCACTGCAGTCCGCGCGCCTGCTCTCAGCCTCGTTGTCGCATCGCGGTCCACCGGTCGGTTTCGCCCACTGACCGAACGACCACAGACCAGACGACACAGAAGGCCACAACCCAATATGAGATCCATTCACCGGGCGTACTCACGCGCCTTCATCACCACCGCCACCACCGGCGCCGCCCTGTCCATCGCCCTGCTGTCGGGTGCGGGCGTTGCGTCGGCACACGTTCACGTCGACGCCGACGATGCGGCTCCCGGCAGCACCTCGGTGCTGACGTTCCGGGTACCCGGAGAGTCCGAAAAAGGTGCTCTGACAACCGTTTTCACAGTAATGCTGCCCAACGTGGCATCCGCCAGCACGGAAGTCATGCCCGGCTGGACGGCAAAGCTGGACCGCGATACCGCCGCAGGCACCGTCCGATCCGTGACATGGACGGCGGCCCCCTCGGTCGGCATCTCCTCGGATCAGTTCGCCCTGTTCAACGTCTCGGTGACGCTGCCGAACCAGCCGTCGGTCACCCTGCCGGCCACCCAGACGTACTCGGACGGGACGGTCGTGCGGTGGGATCAACCACCTCTGGCCAACGGTGACGAGCCCGAGTTCCCCGCTCCGGTGCTGAACCTGACCGGAGCGACGGGCGCGGCACCCGACCAGCACCAGCCACCCCCGGCGGCCGCACCCACTGCGGCCGCACCCACTGCGACCGCCGCGCCCGACAACACGGCGCGATGGTTGGCGGGCGGCGCGCTGGTTCTCGCCGCAGTGGGCGCCGTCGCGGCATTCACGGGACGCCGCCGGACATGATCCGCAGGTTGGCGGCCACGGCACTGGCCTGCGCGGTCTTCGCGACTCTCGCGCTCGCGGGCGCGGGGACCGCGTCGGCACACGCCATCCGCATGGCGGCCGACCCCGCACCCGACAGCTCCGTCGCTGTGGGACCGCCGCGCGCCAGCGCCACGTTCAACGAACAGTTGCAGCCGGACTTCGCGGCCATGACGGTCGTCGGTCCCGACGGCAACCTGTGGTCGACGGGCGATGCGCAGATCAAGGGCGCAGTCGCCAGTGTCGCGTTGCGGCCGCTGGGGCCGACGGGCCGCTACACCGTCAACTACCGCGTCACCTCGGCCGACGGCCACGTGGTGAACGGTGCGTGGTCCTTCGACCTGACCGTGGCCGGAACTGGCACGCCCGGCCCCAAGGTCGCGCAGTCCGCGGACGAGCCGGACGGCGTACCGGTATGGCCGTTCGTGGCGGTGGCCGCGGTGATCGTGGGCGCAGGCGCGTGGCTGGCGGTGCGGCGGCGCAGGTGAACCGACTCCGCGCGGCGATCCTCGGCGTCCTGTGCGTCGGGGTCGCCGCGTGGGTGGCGTGGGGTCTGGCGTATCCGCAGAATTCACCTGCGCTCAGCCTCGTTCGCGCGAGCTCCGACGGCGCGGCCGTGGTCGTACTCGGGCTCGTCGTCGTGCCGGCTTACGACGTCGAGCGCTACCGCGGCGAGCTCGCCGACCGCGCGGCGCGCCCGCTGATCGCAGCATCCGCGGTTTGGGCCATCGCCGAACTCGTCCGACTGTTCGTCGGCGCCGCCGAGGCTGCGGGTTCGTCGGTCGTGCGGGTGGGCGTGCGCACCACCGCCGTGTTCGCGGTCGACACCGCGGCGGGCCGGGCCGGTTTGGTGTGCCTGGCGGCGGCCGCGGTGGTCTGCGTCGTCGCACTGGCTTCGCCGGGGAACGCCCGCCCGACGTCGGCCATGGGGGTGGTTGCCATCGGCGCCGCAGCCATCGGAGTGGCCGGCCGCAGCCTCGTCGGGCACCTGTCCGAGAGCCCGCTGGGTGGCGTCGCGGTCGCGCTGCACGCGCTGGCCGCCGCGCTGTGGTGCGGCTCGCTGGCGGCGCTGGTCTTGACGGTGACCCACCGTGGGCAGTGGGCCAGGGTCCTGCCGCGGTTCTCGCAGGTGTCCCTGGTGTCGGTCGTCGCGCTCCTCGTGTTCGGCGTGGCAGGTGCCGTAGTGACGCTGAACGCCCCGACCGACCTCTACGCCACCGGCTACGGGCGCGTGCTGGCGGCGAAGATGGTGGTGACGGGGGTGCTCGTCGTCCTGGCGGCCCGCAATCGCGCGGGCTGGCTACCTGCGGCGCGTTCACACCGGGCCACCGTCAGCGTGTCACGCATCAGATCTCGCGTGGAGTTGGCGATCATGGCCGTGGCCCTGACCTTGGCGGCCGCGTTGGCGGTCACGGGTTAGCGAAATCCGCCAACTGGCATGATGGGCTGCACTGCCAATTGCAAAGGAGCAGCCACCATGGCCGACGAGCAGGATCGCCCGGGCGATTCGCCCAACGATCAATCGCCGGGCGCGGGAGCCGACCCTGCACCACCGCCGCCCGCGAAGAAGGCGCCCGCCAAGGCCGCGAAGAAGGCGCCGGCCAAGAAGGCGCCGGCAAAGAAGGCGCCCGCCAAGAAGGTGGCCCCCGCCAAGAAGGCCCCTGCCAAGAAGGCTCCGCCGACCCCACCTCCGGTCGCCGCAGCGCCGACGCCCGCGGCGGCCACCAACGGCGATCGTCCGGAGACCTCCCCTGCGAAGGAGACTGCGGCACAAGCGAAGTCGACTGTCGCGAGCGCCCCGACCGCCATCCCGCTGCCAGGGCCCGACCCGTCTCGACTGCCGCTGGCGGCCGCCCTGGCGGCGGGCGTGCTGGCCATCATCGTGGTGTTGCTGGCGCGTCGCAGTTCCGACGACGACTGACGACGCCGTTGCCGGTGGCGGTGGTTAGCATCGAGCCGTGACCATCGAACCGCGCGCCACTGCCGACCTCGTCGACGACATCTACCCCGACGTCCGAAGCTGCGATCTGCAATTGCAGAACTACGGCGCCAAGACGATGTTCGCAGGCCCGATCACCACGGTCCGCTGCTTCCAGGACAACGCCCTGCTGAAGTCGATGCTGTCGGAACCGGGACACGGTGGCGTGCTGGTGATCGACGGTGACGGCTCCCTGCATACCGCCCTCGTCGGCGACCTCATCGCCGGTCTGGCCGTCGAGAATGGTTGGGCGGGCTTGATCGTGCACGGCGCAGTGCGTGATGCAGCAGCGCTGCGCACGATGGACATCGGGATCAAGGCGTTGGGCACCAACCCGCGCAAGGGCACCAAGACCGGCGAAGGTCACCGCGACGTCGCGGTGACCTTCGGCGGTGTGACGTTCGTGCCAGGAGAGATCGCGTACTGCGACGACGACGGGATAGTCGTCGTCGCTTCTGCCTAGACCCCTACCGGCGCACGGTGCTTGGTGAAGTGCAGCGCCTCGTCGTCGACCTTGCCCTGGCGAATCATCCGGACGTCGAGCAAGTAGTTCTGCTTGAGCTTCCACGGCGCCTTGGACCCGGCCTTGGGCAGGCTGTCGAGGGCCCGCAGCACGTAGCCGGGCGTGAAGTCCATCAGCGGGCGTTCGTCGACGGAGTTGCCCGGATGCTCGGGCACGACGGTGTCGAAGCCGTTGGCGTCCATGTAATTGAGTACGCGGCAGACGAATTCGGAGACAAGGTCGGCCTTCAGCGTCCATGACGCGTTGGTGTAGCCGATGGTGAACGCCATGTTGGGCATGCCGGAGAGCATCATGCCCTTGTAGGACATGGACTGCGTCAGGTCGACGGGCTCGCCGTTGCGGCGGATTTCGGCGCCACCGAAGAGCCGGAGGTTGAGACCCGTTGCGGTGACGATGATGTCGGCGTCGATGACTTCACCGGAGTTGAGCTTGATGCCCTCGGGAACGAAGGTGTCGATCGTGTCGGTGACGACGTCGGCTTGGCCCTTGCGGATGGTCTTGAACAGATCGCCGTTGGGGGCCAAGCAGAGTCTCTCGTCCCACGGGTTGTAGCGCGGACCGAAGTGCTTCTCGACGTCGTAGCCCTCGGGCAGCCTGCGCTGTGCCATCGTCAACAGCGTCCTGCGCATGTACTTCGGGAACTTGCGGGCGAGTTGGTATTGCGCGGTGCTGAAGAGGATGGCCTTCCAGCGGTTGACCACGTGGGCCGCTTTCTCGGGCAGGTACTTGTTGGCCTGGACCGCGATCGGGTCGACGTCGGGCAGCGAGCCGATGTAGGACGGCGAGCGCTGCAACATCGTCACGTGCCCGGAACCGCCCTTGACCAGCGACGGGATCAGCGTGATTGCGGTCGCGCCGCTGCCGATCACGACGATCTTCTTGCCGGCGTAGTCGAGATCTTCCGGCCAGTGCTGCGGGTGGATGATCGTGCCCGCGAAGTCCTCGGCGCCCGGGAAGGCGGGCGAGTAACCCTGGTCGTAGTTGTAGTAACCGGTAGTGGCGAAGAGGAATGAGCAGGTCATCGTGACCTCTCCGTCGCCGGTGTCGACGGTCACCGTCCAGCGGTTGTCGGCGTCGGACCATTCGGCGGCGGTGACCTGGTGGCTGTACCGGATGTTCTCGTCGATGCCGTTCTCGGCGGCAGCTTCCTTGATGTAGGCCAGGATCGACGGCCCGTCGGCGATCGACTTGGCCGACGTCCACGGCTTGAACCGGAAGCCGAGGGTGAACATGTCGGAGTCGGAGCGAATACCGGGGTACTTGAAGAGGTCCCACGTGCCGCCCATGTTCTTGCGGCGCTCGAGGATCGCGTAGGTCTTCGACGGCGAACGGTCCTGCAGATGCCAGGCCGCGCTGATGCCGGAGATGCCGGCGCCGACGATCAGGACGTCAAGGTGTTCAGTCATGGCAACACGTTATCAACACCGTGTTGAATAGGTCAACAGGGTGTCGAAAAATTCAACATGCCGTAAAGTACCGGCCGTGACCACGACCAGTACGGCCCGCTCGGGACGGGGACGTCGTTCGACGCGACCATCGGGCGATGACCGCGAGGCGGCCATTCTCGCGACCGCCGAGCGGCTGCTGGCGAGCAAGAAGTTCGCCGACATCTCCGTCGACGACCTGGCCAGGGGCGCGGGCCTGTCGCGCCCCACGTTCTCCTTCTACTTCCCGTCCAAGGACGCCGTATTGCTGGCGTTGATGGAGCCCCTGATCAAGCAGGCCGACAAGGGTTTCGACGGCGCGATGGAGAATCTGCCCACCGATCCGCGGCGAGCGTTCCGCGAGGGCATCGCCACGTTCTTCAACTCGTTCGGATCCCACGGCGTGGTCGCGCGCGCGGGCACCGAAGCCCTTGCCACCAGCCCCGACGTCCGGGCGGTGTGGTCGGCATTCATGCAGAAGTGGATCAACCAGACGGCAGCGTTGATCGAGGCGGAGCGGGCCCGCGGCGCCGCCCCCACGACACTTCCGGCCCGCGATCTCGCCACGTCCTTGAACCTCATGAACGAGCGCACGATGACCGCCACGCTGGTCGCCGAGCAGGGCGCCGTGGCCACGGAGCGGATCGTCGACACACTCGCGCACATCTGGTTGACCAGCATCTACGGCGAAAGCCAGTAGCGCTTCCCCTCGCGACCCTCCACGAGACATGAACGCCGGCGGACTGTCGCGACGTGTTGTCGCCGACGTTGATGTGTCGCGAAATGGCGGGTGGTCGTCGGACCGAGATGCGAACATATGTTCGTGTCGGTACGGCAGTCGGGAGAGGCCGCGATCCTGCATGCCGATCTCGACTCGTTCTACGCATCGGTCGAGCAGCGCGACGACCCGTCGCTGCGCGGCCGCCCGGTGATCGTCGGCGGCGGGGTGGTGCTCGCGGCGAGTTACGAGGCCAAGGCCTACGGCGTGCGGACCGCAATGGCCGGGCGCCAGGCCAGGCAACTGTGCCCCCAGGCCATCGTCGTGCCGCCCCGGATGGCGGCGTACTCGCAGGCCAGCGCGGCGGTGTTCGAGGTGTTCCGCGACACCACTCCCCTGGTCGAGCCCCTTTCGGTCGACGAGGCGTTCCTCGACGTGAGCGGGTTGGGCCGGGTGTCGGGCACCCCGGTGCAGATCGCGGCGCAGCTGCGCGAGCAGGTTCGCAGCCGGGTCGGGCTACCGATCACCGTCGGCATCGCCCGCACCAAGTTCCTCGCCAAGGTGGCCAGCCAGGAGGGCAAGCCCGACGGGCTCCTCCTGGTCCCACCCGACCGCGAGTTGGCGTTCCTTCATCCGCTGCCCGTGCGACGACTCTGGGGCGTCGGCGCCAAGACGGCGGACAAGCTGCACGCACACGGCATCCACACCGTCGCCGACGTCGCGGAGCTCAGCGAGTCCATGCTCGGCTCCATCGTCGGCGGCGCAATGGGGCATCAGCTGTACGCGCTGTCGCACAACATCGACCGACGCCGGGTCGTCACGGGTGTCCGACGGCGCTCGGTGGGAGCTCAGCGCGCGCTGGGGCGGTCGGGAAACAGCATGTCGCACAGCGAGATCGACGTCGTCGTCGTGAACCTGGTGGACCGCATCACCCGGCGGATGCGCAAGTCGGACCGCACCGGGCGCACCGTCGTGCTCCGCTTGCGGTTCAATGACTTCAGCCGGGTCACCCGCTCGCACACACTGCCGCGCGCCACCGCGTCAACGGACGTCATCCTCTCTGCGGCGAGGGCTCTGGTGGCGGCCGCGGCGCCGCTGATCGCCGAACGAGGCCTGACTCTGGTTGGTTTCGCGGTGTCCAACATCGACCGCGACGGTGCCCAGCAGCTGGAGTTGCCGTTCAGCTCGGCCGCCGACCTGATCGCCCTCGACTCCGCGGTCGACGAAGTGCGGCAGCGCTTCGGCAACGCCTCGGTGATGCGGGGTGTCCTGATCGGTCGCGACCCTGGGCTGGAGATGCCGATGCTTCCTGACTAGGGCCGGGCCCCGGTCCAGTCCAGGAGCTTGTCCACCGGCCAGGTGTTGACGATCCGCTCGACGGGGACACCGTTGTCGAGCGCCCGCTGGGCGCCGTAACCGAGGAAGTCCAGCTGGCCGGGGGCGTGCGCGTCGGTGTCGATCGAGAAGTCGCAGCCGATCTCCAGCGCCATCGTCAGCAGGCGCGTCGGCGGATCCCGTCGCTCCGGCCGGGAGTTGATCTCCACCGCGGTGCCGTGGTCTCGACACGCGGTGAACACCTTCTCGGCGTCGAACTTGGACTCCGCCCTGGTGCCCCTGCCACCCTCGACGAGCCTGCCGGTGCAGTGGCCCAGCACGTCGGCCCGGCCATCCGAGACCGCCTGCACCATCCGGCGGGTCATCGCCACGGCATCCATCGCCAGCTTCGAATGCACACTGGCGACCACGATGTCGAGGCGGTCGAGGAGCTCATCCTCCTGATCCAGGCTGCCGTCGTCGAGGATGTCGACCTCGATGCCGGTCAGAATTCGCATGGGCGCGAACGTCTCTCGGAGTTCGTCGATGACGTCGAGCTGCTCGCGCAGGCGTTCTGGCGAGAGGCCGTTGGCGACCGTCAGCCGTGGCGAGTGGTCGGTCAGCGCGCAGTACTCGTGGCCCAGCGCCTTCGCGGTGGCCATCATCTCCGAGATCGGCGCCGATCCGTCCGACCAGTTGGAGTGCAGATGCAAATCACCCTTGAGCGCCGCCCGAATCTCACCGCCACCGAGATCCACTGCAGCGAAACGTAATTCGACGAGCGTGTCGGGTTCGCGGCCTGCCCAGGCCTGCGCGATGACCTTCGCGGTCTTCGGGCCAACCCCGGGCAGTGACTGCCAGCTGTTGGCGTTGCCGTGCTTCTCGCGCTGCGCGTCGTCGAGCCGCTCGACGACGTCCGCAGCGTTGCGGTAGGCCATCACCCGGCGCGAGTCCTCGCGTGCGCGGTCCTTGAAGTAGGCGATCTGGCGCAGCGCAGCCACTGGATCCATGGGGTCCAGTGTGCCCCTAAGCCGGCCGCCAGCCGGGGTCGCGGCCGCTCAATGCGAGCGACCGTTCGAGAGGCGACGCATCGGCGGCGATCTCGACCACGGGACCGAACAGTCCCTCGACCGGACCGCCCGCCGTGAAGCCGGCCAGGTGCGCCAACACCGCCTCGGCGACGTCGTCGTCCACCTCGAAGGCCTGGCCGGTGGCCACCGCGACGTCCCACCCGTGGATGACCACTTCGGTCAGCCCGACCATGCCGCACACCTCACCTGGCAGATCGACTCCGCCGACCCTGGTCATGCCCTCCCAAGCGTTGGGATCGGACCAGCCCCTGGCCAGCGCCGCCAAGTTGCCCGGATAGCGGGTCCGCCAATCCTCGTCCAGCTGATAACCGCCGTCGCCCGGCGGCGTACCGGTGAGGTCGCCGAGGTCCTTGTTCGCAGCTGCGGCGAAGGCGACGCCGAGCCCACCCACGTGGGCCACCAACTCACGCAACGTCAACTTCTCGCACGGGGTGGCACCGTCGAGCTGGTCTTCCTTCAGTGCCGCGAGGACGTCAGTGGTCCGCGCGCAGGCCGATGTCATGTCGATCATGTCCGTACCGACCGGCGTCGACGCGAAAACTCATCGGCGGCTCCCAGCTTGCGGGTCTAGCCTTGATGGAGTGCGATTCGCCTTCAAAACCTCACCGCAAAACACCACCTGGTCAGAGATGCTGCCGATCTGGCAGACCGCCGACGACATCGACGTGTTCGAGTCCGGCTGGACGTTCGACCACTTCTATCCGATCTTCTCCGACTCCTCGGGCCCGTGCCTGGAAGGTTGGATCACCCTGACCGCTCTGGCGCAGGCCACCACACGGCTGCGGGTCGGCGTGCTGGTCACCGGCATCCACTACCGCCATCCCGCCGTGCTGGCCAACATGGCCTCGGCGCTCGACGTCATCTCCAACGGCAGGCTCGAACTCGGCATCGGCGCAGGCTGGAACGAGGAGGAGTCCGGCGCCTACGGCATCGAGCTCGGCACCGTCAAGGAGCGGTTCGACCGCTTCGAGGAGGCCTGCGAGGTGCTGACCAGCCTGCTGACCAAGGAGTCGACGACCTTCGACGGCAAGTACTACCAGCTCAAGGACGCCCGCAACGAGCCGAAGGGTCCGCAGCAGCCGCACCCGCCGATCTGCATCGGCGGCAGTGGCGAGAAGCGCACGTTGCCACTCACCGCGAAGTACGCCGACCACTGGAACTTCGTCGGCGGCACTCCCGCGGAGTTCGCCCACAAGCGCGACGTCCTGCACGCGCGCTGCGCGGACATCGGCCGCGACCCTAAGGAGATCATGCTGTCGGCCCACGTCCGGCTCGGCGAGGACCGCGACTACGCCAAGGTCGTCGACGAGGCAGGCGCGCTCGGCAAGGAGGGCCTCGATCTCGCGATCATCTACCTGCCGCCGCCGTACGACCCAGTCGTGCTGGAGCCGTTGGCCGAGGCCATCCGCGACTCCGGTCTGCTCAGCACGGCCTGAGGCAGGACCGTCAGGCGTCGTCGTCGATGGTGACAACGTGAACGCGAACCCCGGCGGCCGCAATGCGGTCGAGCTGTTGCGGACTGGCGGTCGAATCGGTGACGAGGTGGTCGATCTCGCTCAGCGGCACCATCTTTGCGAGTGTGACCTTGCCGATCTTGGAGCCGTCGACGGCGACGACGACACGTTGAGCGTTGGCCGCCATCGCGATCGCCGTGCGGGCCTCCGCCTCGTCGAAGGTGGTCGCGCCGATCTCTGCGGACATCCCGTCCGCACCAAGAACAGCGGTGCCGACGGTGATCACCTGGAATGCGTGCTCTGACATCGGGCCAACGGCCTCAAGGGAATTCGCCCTGACCAGACCTCCCGTGGCGATCACCTTCATGTGAGCGTCGACGGCGCAGTCGGCCGCGATCGTCAGGGAGTTCGTCACGATCGTCATGTTCGGCCGACCCTTGAGCGATCTGGCCACCTCGCCGGTCGTGACACCGCCGGTGAGTGCAACCGCCTGCGGCCCTGCCGGTATCAGGGCAGCTGCCCGCTGGGCGATGCGTCGTTTGATGGCGATCATCCGGTGGTCGCGCAGCCGGACCGGGATCTCACTGCCGCTCGGGTCCAGTGCCCTGGCGCCCCCGTGCGTCCGGACCAGGAGACCCTGCTCCTCGAGTTCGTTGAGATCGCGACGCAGGGTCGCGGCCGAGACCCGCAGCTCCTTGCACAGCACCGCAGAGGCGACTTCACCGCGATCGCGCAGTACTGACAGCACCTCCCGCATCCGGTCGGTCCGCTTGATCGACATCGCTGAGACTCCTTGAGACGACGGTGGACACAATCAGTTTTACTGATCGTTTTGCCCGTTTGCGTTGCGCGCTTTGAGCGAGCTTCTCATGATCGACGAATGTTCCACACCACCGCACAGACCGTCCGCCCGGTCGGCGCGCTGGCCGAGACGATCGCCCTGCACAAGGCCGGTGCGCCAGTCGGCGTGTACTCCGTGTGCTCGGCCCATCCCACGGTGGTGGAGGCGGCCATCGCACAGGCTGCTGCCGACGGCGGCTACGCGCTCATCGAAGCGACCTCGAACCAGGTCGACCAGTTCGGTGGCTACACCGGCCTGCGTCCAGCCGAGTTCCGCGATCTGGTGCACCGCATCGCCGACGAGCAGGGCTTCGCGCGGGACCGCGTCATCCTTGGCGGCGATCACCTCGGCCCCAACCGTTGGCAGCGCGAATCGGCCGGCGCGGCAATGGCCAACGCCGACGTGCTGATCGCCGCCTACGTCGAGGCGGGATACACCAAGATCCACCTGGACTGCAGCATGTCCTGCGCGGACGATCCGGCCGTGCTCCCCGACGAAGTCGTGGCAAGCCGGTCGGCCCGGCTGATGCGAGTCGCCGAGGACGCCGCGCACCGGGGCGACTCCGATCGCCCGGTGTACGTCATCGGCACCGAGGTGCCCGTCCCCGGCGGTGCGCACGAAACACTCGACCACCTCACCCCCACACCGGCCGACCGGGCGCGGCGAACCATCGCCGCCCACCGCGCTGCCTTCGCCGAGCTGGGCCTGGAGTACGTGTGGCCGCGCGTCATCGCCCTGGTGGTGCAGCCTGGCGTCGAGTTCGACCACCTCAGCGTGATCGACTACGAACACGGCGCGACCGCTGAGCTGCGCCACGTCCTGGACCGCGAGGACAACCTCGTCTTCGAAGCCCACTCCACTGATTACCAACGGCCCGAACGACTTCGAGAACTCGTCGAAGACCACTGGGCCATCCTCAAGGTCGGTCCGGCATTGACGTTCGCGATGCGCGAGGCTCTGTTCGCGTTGGCCCACATCGAGACCGAGCTCGTCGCACGTCCGTCGCGGTCGAATCTGATCGAGGTCGTCGAGCGCAGGATGCTTGCCGAGCCGGGGTACTGGGAGGGTTACTACGGCGGTGACTCCCGCGCCCAGCGCACCGCTCGCCGCTACAGCTACAGCGATCGGCTTCGCTACTACTGGGCCGACGCGGAAGTCGATGCCGCGCGGCGGACCCTGCTGGCCAACCTGGACCGTACGGGCATTCCGCTGCCACTCATCAGCCAGTTCCTCCCCTACCAGTATGACCGGATCCGGGCAGGTGAGCTTGAACCTGCGGCGCAGTCGCTGGTCATCGACCGGGTCCGCGACGCCCTTCGCCCCTACGCCCGCGCGTGCCACCCCACCCCCGACCCGACCACTGGAGCAGCCGATGAATAACCCGCACATTCCCGCCCAAGAGGACGGCGGTGCAACGATTCTCGAGATCGCCCAGCAGCCCGACGCCTGGCGGGAGGTGGCAGGGCCCACCGACGAGACAGCCCTGGAGTTCCTTCGTGCGATCACCGCTCGGCCGGATCTGCGGATCATCCTGACCGGTGCAGGCAGCTCGGCGTTCGCGGGCGAGATCGCCGCGCCTGCGCTGCGCCGCCACCTCAACCGCCGCGTCGAGGCCGTCGCGACCACCGACATCGTCGCCAGTCCCCTCGACTGCCTGGAGCGCCGCACGCCGACGCTGCTGGTGTCGTTCGGCCGCTCGGGCAACAGCCCCGAGAGTCTGGCGACCACCGCACTGGCCGACGAACTCGTCGACGACGTCTGGCATCTCATCCTCACGTGCGACCGCGGCGGGGAACTCGGCCGCGCACACGCGGGCCGTCCGAACTCGTTGGTCGTCTACATGCCCGAGCGCACCAACGACGTCGGCTTTGCGATGACGTCCAGTCTCACCTCGATGCTCTTGACCTGTCTGCTGCTGCTCGGTCCGGCCGAGCCCGGCGACGGCGATGCGCTCGCCAAGGCCGCCCAGCACATCGTCGATCTGCAAGCCGACATCCGAGCCGTGGCGCAGACCAAGAAGCAACGGTTCGTCTACCTCGGCAGCGGGCCGCTGAAGGGGCTCGCGCGGGAGTCGGCGCTCAAGCTTCTGGAACTCACCGCAGGCGAGGTGGTGACGTACTTCGACTCACCCCTTGGCTTTCGGCACGGACCCAAGTCGGTGCTCGACGCCGACACGCTGGTCGTGGTGTACGTCTCCACCGATCCCTACACCCGCCGGTACGACCTCGACATCATCGCCGAGATCCGCGCCCAACTCGGCCAGGATGCCGTCACCGTGATCAGTACCCAACCGATTCCTGCAGAACTCGGGCCCGCGGTCGTACTGCCCGGTCTCGACGGCCTCGACGACTCTTTGGTCGCACTGCCGTATCTGGTGTTCGCGCAATACCTTGCGCTGTTCACTTCGCTGGAATACCGCAAGACCCCGGACAACCCATTCCCCTCCGGCGAAGTGAGCCGGGTCGTGAAGGGCGTCACGATCTACCCGATGGACCGGCGATGAGCGCCTGCGCGAAGAGCAGAGAGGACGGTGCTGGACATGGCCAGGTATCTCGGCGTTGACGGCGGAGGGTCGAAGACTGCGTTTGCGCTCATCGACTCCGACGGTCGCGTGCTGGCTCGCGCCACGGCACCGACCTCCTACTACTTCAACGATGGTTTCGACGTCGTGGAACGCGTTCTGACCCAAGGTGTCGACGACATCTGCGGGCAGGCCGGCATCGACAGCTCCGGCATCGATGCGGCCTTCTTCGGCATCCCCGGCTATGGCGAGGCCAGCGGGGACGTCCCGAAACTCGACGCCGTCCCCGGCCACGTCCTCGGCCACGACCGGTACAGCTGCGACAACGACATGGTCTGCGGTTGGGCAGGCTCACTTGCCTGCGAAGACGGCATCAACGTCATCAGCGGCACCGGGTCGATGACCTACGGTGAGCGGCAGGGCACGGGCCGCCGGGTCGGCGGCTGGGGTGAACTGTTCGGCGACGAGGGGTCGGCGTACTGGGTGGGGGCGCAGGGACTGAACGCCTTCAGCCGAATGAGCGACGGCCGGATGCCGCGCGGGCCGCTGCACGCCCTCCTCAGGGAACGGCTGCAGATCGCGGGTGACCTCGACGCCGTCAGCCTGGTGATCGACACGTGGGGCGGCAATCGAAGCTCCATCGCCGCCCTCGCCACCACGGTCTGTCAAGCCGCTCACACCGATCCCGTGGCGGCGGGCATCCTGGCCGCCGCCGCAGACGAACTGGTGACACTCATCGAAACCACCAGGGCGCTCATCGGATTCACCGATCGCGAAGCGGTACCGGTGTCGTACTCGGGCGGAATGTTCTCCGACGAAGGCTTTCTGGCGCTCTTCCTGACGGCACTGCACGAGCTACCCGCGAAGTACGACCTGCAACGCCCTCTGCTCGACCCCGCCGTCGGCGCCGCCCTCTATGCCGCCAAGCACAGCGGCCATCCACTGAGCACCGAATCCGTGCACCGACTCGAGGAGATGACGCCATGACCACCACGACGCCCGCTGGGCACACCCGAAGCTGGATCTTCTACGCCACCCTGCTCATCCTGTTCTGGGGAGTGTGGGGCGCGTTCTCCGCGCTGCCCTCGACCAGGTACGGCTACCCCGACGAGATGATCTACAGCATCTGGGCGCTGACCATGATCATTCCGGCGGTCTTCGCGCTGCGAGGTCAACGCTTCGATCGGCGACCAAGGGCAGCGATCTACGGGCTGCTGATCGGACTGACCGGCGCGGGCGGTCAACTGGTGCTGTTCCAGGCGCTGACCATGGGGCCGGCCTACCTGATCTTCCCGATCGTCTCGATCTCGCCGGCGATCACGGTGGTCATGGCGATGGTGCTGCTGCGCGAACGCGTTTCGCCGCTGGCGATCGTCGGTCTGGTGGCAGCGCTCGCCGCGATCGTGCTGTTCAGCATCACCAGCGGTGACTCCGACGGCTCGTCCGGCCCATGGTTGCCACTGGCGATCCTGGTCTGCGTCGCGTGGGGCGTGCAGGCCTACTTCATGCGCAAGACCGCAACGATCGGCGTCAACGACGCCACCACGTTCGGGTGGATGGCGATCAGCGCACTGGCGCTGATCCCCGTCGCGTTGCTCTCCCTCGGCGGCATCCCCACCGACTTCCCTTGGCAGGCACCGGCATTGACCGCTGGCACCCAGTTGCTCAACGCCGTCGGCGCACTGTTCCTGGTGATGGCGCTCAGCCGCGGCAAGGCCTCCATCGTGGCTCCCACCACCAACGCGTTGGCCCCGGCACTCACGATCATCGTCTCGCTCATCGCCTACCAGACCCTGCCGAGTCCCTACGGTGCAGCCGGAATCGTGCTGGCCCTGGTGGGTTCGACGCTGATGGTCTACAGCGACGAGAAGCGGGGCGAGGCGTTGACCGAAGCGGTACTCGAGGGGAGCAAGTCGTGAAGCCGACGATCGTCATCATCGGCGCAGGCAGCGTGGTGTTCACCCGCGGCCCAGCGCGATCGCCAGCACATCACGTTGTGACCGCGCCGAACAGCGCTTACTGACGCTAGAGTAGATATAGCGGCTAAGCAAACTTACGGGTCGGATGATTCCGGCCGGGAAGCAGTGAGCTAGACGCCGTATCGAACGAGCTCGTCAGCCGTCACCAGACGCTCGTGCTTGGCCGGAAAGTCACGGCTCCTGACGGGATGTCGGAGCAGTGACCAGGCAATACGGCCCATCCGAGAACGGGCGATCGGATTGATGTACACGGTGTTCACTCCTGCGGTTGGCGTATGGCTTCACCGTGGGCCCACACTAGCGCACGAACCCCGAGAACCATTCGACACCTGTGATCTGGCTCACACCAGGCGGCGCGCCGAGAAAAGATCGGATGTTTCTGGTGTGACTGGAGTGGCTATTGAGGTTCAGCGCTGCGGGACGGCGGTGGGCTTGATCGGCGCAGGCAGTGCCGTCTGGCCCATGAGATAGCGGTCGACGCCCGCCGCCGCCGCCCGCCCCTCGGCGATGGCCCAGACGATCAGCGACTGGCCGCGCCCCATGTCACCTGCCACGAAGACACCGGGTACCGAGGTCTGGAAGTCGTCGTTGCGAGCCACGTTCCCTCGGTCGGTCAGTTCGACGCGCAGGTCGGTCAGCAGGCCAGCCTTCTCGGGACCGACGAAGCCCATCGCGAGCAGCACCAGGTCCGCCTCGAGGTCGAAGTCGCTGCCTTCGACCTTCTCGAACTTGCCTGCGTTCATCTCGACCTCGTGCACCTTGAGTCCGGTGACGTGGCCATCCGTGCCGACGAACTCCTCGGTGTTGACCGAGAAGATCCGCTCACCACCTTCTTCGTGCGCGGAGGCCACCCGGAACATCAGCGGGTACGTCGGCCACGGCGTCGAGTCGGCCCGCTCCTCCGGCGGCCGCGGCATGATCTCGAACTGATGCACGCTGGCCGGGCCCTGGCGGTGCGACGTGCCGAGGCAGTCCGCGCCGGTGTCGCCGCCGCCGATGATGACGACCTTCTTGCCCTTCGCGGTGATCGGCGGCTCGCCGTCGTCACCGACCACTGGATCGCCGTTCTGCACGCGGTTGGCCCAGGGCAGGTACTCCATCGCCTGGTGGATGCCGTCGAGTTCGCGACCGGGGATCGGCAGATCGCGCCAGTCCGTCGCGCCACCGGTCAGCACCACGGCGTCGAAGTCGGCCCGCAGCCGCTCCGCGGTGATGTCGACACCGACGTTCACCCCGGTCCGGAACTGCGTGCCCTCGGCCTCCATCTGCGCCAGCCTTCGGTCGATGTGGCGCTTCTCCATCTTGAACTCGGGAATGCCGTACCGGAGCAGCCCACCGATGCGGTCGGCGCGCTCTAACACCGTCACGTCGTGGCCTGCGCGGGTGAGCTGCTGTGCGGCAGCCAGACCGGCGGGGCCCGAACCCACCACGGCGACCTTCTTGCCGGTGAGCTTGTCCGGCGGAAGCGGGACCACCCAGCCCTCGTTGAAGGCGTTGTCGATGATCTCGACCTCGACCTGCTTGATGGTCACCGGATCCTGGTTGATGCCGAGCACGCACGACGCCTCGCACGGTGCGGGGCATAGCCTGCCGGTGAACTCCGGGAAGTTGTTGGTGGCATGCAGTCGCTCGATCGAGTCGCGCCAGCGGTCCTTGTAGACCAGGTCGTTCCACTCGGGAATCAGGTTGCCCAGCGGGCAACCGTTGTGGCAGAACGGGATACCGCAGTCCATGCATCGGGCGGCCTGGTCCTGGAGTACGTCATGGGAGAAGTCCTCGTAGACCTCTTTCCAGTCGCGCAGA
>JAOPWT010000269.1 GCA_025965555.1 Mycobacterium sp. | reverse complement strand
TTCACCGGTCCCGCGACGTGGGCCTCGCCCGAGGGGCAGAGCACGCTTCAGTACGGGCAACCCCCGGTATGGGGTAGCTGCGCAGGGTTCCTTGGTTCCGCCGCCGCCGTTCCGACCGCCCAGTGCGGCATGGTCGACGTGCCGGTGGACTATGCGAAACCCGATGGCCCCCAAGCACAATTGGCGGTCATCCGCGTGCCGGCCACCGGTGAGCGCATCGGGGCTCTCATGATCAATCCGGGTGGTCCAGGCGCGTCGGCGATCGATACCGTCGCCGGGATGTCCGTCAGCCTCGCCAACACCGACATCACCAGCCGCTTCGATCTGGTCGGGTTCGACCCGCGCGGTGTCGGGCACTCCACGCCGCAGGTCCGCTGCCGCAGCGACGCCGAGTTCGACGCCTACCGTCGTGAATCCCTGACGGACTACAGCCCCGCAGGCGTCGCCCACATCGAACAGATCTATCAGCGGATCGCTCAGGACTGCATCGCCCGCACCGGGCTGGACTTCCTGGCGAACGTGGGCACGGCATCGACGGTCCGCGACATGGACGTCGTGCGGGCAGCACTGGGGGAGAGTCAGATCAACTACCTCGGCTACTCGTACGGAACCGAACTCGGCGCCAAGTACGCCGAACAGTTCGGCGACCGCGTGCGCGCCATGGTGCTCGACGGCGCCGTCGACCCTGCCTCGGATCCGATCACGGAGAACATCCGTCAGCTGGGCGGCTTCCAGACCGCGTTCGACGATTACGCCACAGACTGCGCGCGGTCGGTCGACTGCCCACTTGGCCAGGACCCGACGCAGTTCGACGCGCGGTATCACCAACTGGTCGACCCGCTGGTCGAACAGCCGGGGCCGACGTCGGATCCGCGGGGACTGAGCTACCAGGACGCGATCACCGGCACCGTCAACGCGCTCTACACCCAGCGGTACTGGAAGTTCCTGACCAGTGGGCTGCTTGGCCTGCAACGCGGTAGCGATGCCGGCGACCTGTTGTTGCTGGCCGACGACTACCAGGAGCGCGACGCCGCCGGGCACTACTCGAACCAACAGGACGCGTTCACCGCCATCCGCTGCGTGGACTCGCCCTACCCGACCGATCCGGCGGTCTGGGCCGAAGCCGATCGCCAGGCCCGCGCAGCCGCGCCATTCATGGCCTACGGCGAGTTCACCGGCCTGGCGCCCAGAGACGCCTGCGCCATGTGGCCGGTGCCACCAACCTCGGCGCCCAGCGACGTGACGTCGCCGGGACCTGGCAAGGTCGTCGTCGTGTCGACGACCCACGATCCCGCCACGCCCTACCAGGCGGGTGTCGATCTGGCCCGCGAAATGGACGCGTCGCTGATCACGTTCAACGGCACGCAGCACACCGTGGTCTTCAACGGCGACGCCTGCGTCGATCCCGCGGTCGTGGCCTTCCTGGTCGATTCGATCCAGCCGTCGCCCAATCTGCAGTGTTAGCACCAGGCGTGTAACACGGAATTAACAGCCGATGCCTACGCTTCGCACATGGATCGGCAGAAGGAATTCGTGCTCCGGACGCTCGAGGAGCGTGACATCCGGTTCGTGCGGCTGTGGTTCACCGACGTGCTCGGATACCTCAAGTCCGTCGCGATCGCGCCTGCCGAGTTGGAAGGCGCGTTCGAAGAGGGCATCGGCTTCGACGGTTCGTCGATCGAAGGGTTTGCCCGAGTGTCGGAATCCGACACCGTCGCCCGCCCGGACCCGTCCACCTTCCAGGTGCTGCCGTGGACGACGAGCGGGGGCAAGCAGCACTCCGCGCGGATGTTCTGCGACATCACGATGCCCGACGGCTCGCCGTCGTGGGCGGACTCGCGCCACGTGCTTCGCAGACAGCTCGCCAAGGCCAGTGACCTCGGCTTCTCCTGCTACGTGCATCCGGAGATCGAGTTCTTCCTGCTGCAGCCCGGTCCGTACGACGGCTCCGAGCCCGTGCCCGCCGACAACGGCGGCTACTTCGACCAGGCGGTGCACGACTCGGCGCCCAACTTCCGCCGCCACGCGATCGACGCGCTCGAGTCGATGGGCATCTCGGTGGAGTTCAGCCACCACGAGGGCGCGCCAGGCCAGCAGGAGATCGACCTGCGCTACGCCGACGCGCTGTCGATGGCAGACAACGTGATGACATTCCGCTACGTCGTCAAGGAGGTCGCGCTCAACGAAGGCGTGCGCGCGACGTTCATGCCCAAGCCGTTCAGCGAGTACCCCGGCTCGGCGATGCACACCCACATGAGCCTGTTCGAGGGTGACACCAACGCCTTTCACACTCCCGACGACCCGCTACAGCTGTCGGCCATCGGCAAGTCCTTCATCGCGGGGATTCTCGAGCACGCCAGCGAGATCAGCGCAGTGACCAACCAGTGGGTGAATTCCTACAAACGCCTCGTCCACGGGGGCGAAGCCCCGACCGCGGCCTCATGGGGTGCGGCCAACCGGTCCGCACTCGTCCGGGTGCCGATGTACACGCCCCGCAAGGCGTCGTCACGACGCATCGAGGTCCGCAGCCCCGATTCGGCCTGCAACCCCTATCTGGCATTCGCCGTCCTCCTCGCGGCGGGGCTGCGCGGTGTCGAGAAGAACTACGTGCTCGGGCCGCAGGCCGAGGACAACGTGTGGAATCTGACCCCCGAGGAACGCCGCGCGATGGGCTACAAGGAGCTGCCGGGCAGCCACGGGGTGGCACTCGGCGAGATGGAGAACTCGGAACTGGTCGCCGAGGCGCTC
>JAOPWT010000549.1 GCA_025965555.1 Mycobacterium sp. | reverse complement strand
GGTATACATCTGCTCGCTGTGCCTGTCCACCGACAAGACCGGCGAGAACGTACTCCCAGCACAAACGTAGAACGGACCGTGAAAAGACGGTCATAGCCGATATTCTCGCGGCTATGGCCGTCTTCTTGCGCAAGCTGCTCGGCATCGGCAAGCTGCCTGATGACATGCGGGCCCAGCTCGACGCCGAAGGCGTGCTCCACCTGGCCGAATTCGTGCCGGTCACGTTCCGCTTTTCCGGCAAGATCCCCGGCAAGGTCGCCAAGGGAAACCTCAGCAGTTACGTGGGCGCACTGGCGCTCACCCGTCAGAGGGTGCTTGGCACGCTGTCGTCGGTCCCCAAGAAGGCGGCCCGATCCGTCGACCACCAGTGGAATGCCCCCGCCGGCTCCATGGTGCAGGCCACCCTCGACGAGTCGGGCCTTCGGCTCTACGTGCCCGACATCTCCGTCGTCGACCCGAGCTTCTGCGGCTCGGTGAAACTGCTCTACAAGGCCCCGCTGCCCGCCGAGGTGCTGAGGCAGGTCCCCGAGCGGTCCTTCGCCTTCGACGTGCCCGCGAAGTTCGTCTACTCCGTCTGCGGAATCCCGCACGCGTGAGTAAGCGGATCCTCTATCGGACGTCGCCGTCGACGTAAACCCAACGGCCTCGTCGACGTTCGAACCGGCTGCGCTCGTGCATCGCGTCCGTCCGACCCTCGGATACGAACCGCGCGGTGAACTCGACCTCACCTCGATCGTCGTCGATGCCGCCCGCCGCGGTATCGGTCACCTCCAGGGAGATCCACACGACGTCGGCGTCGACGGCCGTATCGGCGGGCCGTGTTCGCGGATGCCACGTGCGGAACAGGTAGTCGGCGTCGCCAAGTGCGAAGGCCGAATACCTCGACCTCATCAGTTCTGCGGCGGTCTCGGCCTGCCGCTCGCCGTGGTGCAACGGTCCGCAGCAGAGGTGGTAGCCGACGGCGCTACCGCACGGGCACGGGTCGAGCACCTATCCGCTCATCTGCTCGCCGGAAGGGCTCGGCCGCTGACCGCCGCCACGACTGTTCGAATCACCCACATCATCCAATGCTTCCGTTTGCTGTCACCGACGCCCAGAAACATATGGTCACGGGCCTGCTCGCCGGAAGAGCGCGTGGCGATTCATCGAACCGACTTTCGAATGCATCTGCGGATAATTCGATCTTCCCGGGCGCAACGGTTGCCGTTTCGGCGAAGAACCTGTTCCGTGTATCAACGATGACGGACAACGTGCTCCTCGTGCACTGGCACGACCTCGGCAGATATCTCGGCGCCTACGGCCACGACGACGTGTCCAGCCCCAGACTCGACCAGCTGGCCGCCGAGGGGATCCTGTTCACGCGCGCGCACGCCACCGCTCCCCTGTGCTCGCCGTCGCGGGGCTCGCTGTTCACTGGGCGCTATCCGCAGAGCAACGGGCTCGTCGGGCTCGCCCACCACGGCTGGGAGTACCGGGCCGGTGTGCGCACCCTGCCGCAGGTGCTGTCCGAATCGGGTTGGCACACCGCACTGTTCGGAATGCAGCACGAAACGTCGTTCCCCGGCCGCCTCGGCTTCGACGAATACGACGTGTCCAACTCGTTCTGCGAGTATGTCGTCGAGCAGGCCACCCGCTGGCTGGCGAAGCCGCACGAGGGACCGTTCTTCCTCACCGCCGGGTTCTTCGAGACGCACCGACCGTACCCCCGTGACCGCTACGAACCCGCAGACGCCGGCGCGGTGCAACTCCCCGACTACCTTCCCGACCTGCCTGCCGTGCGTGAGGATCTCGCCGACTTCTACGGCTCCATCGCCGTGGCCGACGCCGCAGTGGGCCGGTTGCTGGACACCCTCACCGACACCGGGCTCGACCGCGACACCTGGGTGGTCTTCATGACCGACCACGGCCCTGCCCTGCCACGTGCGAAGTCGACGCTCTACGACGCAGGCACGGGAATCGCGCTCATCGTGCGTCCGCCGACGCGCTTGAGCACCGAATCGAGCGTCTACGACGATCTCTTCAGCGGCGTCGACCTGGTTCCGACGCTGCTCGAACTTCTCGGCGTCGACGTTCCAGACGAGGTCGACGGGATGTCCCATGCCGATGCGCTGACGCAGTCGCGGGACGAGCCCGTGCGTGGGGAGATTTACACGACGAAGACCTATCACGACTCCTTCGATCCGATCCGTGCGATCAGAACGAAGGACTACAGCTACATCGAGAACTACGCGGCGCGGCCGCTGCTCGATCTACCGCTGGACATCGAGGAGAGCGCGCCGGGGCAGGCCGTCGCGCCGTTGAGCGTGACGCCTCGTCCGAGCCGGGAACTATACGATCTGCGAGTCGATCCGACCGAACGGACGAACCTGTTGACCGGTGCGGTGAGCCGCGATGCGGAAGCCACCGCCAACGACATGGCATTGCTGCTCAACGATTGGCGGGAGAAGACCAACGACGTCATTCCGTCCGAGTTCGCGGGGACGCGCATTTCGGCCCGGTACACCGAAACCTATATGCACATCAACGGAATACAGTTGCCGAGCCGCTCCGCCATGGCGACCGAACGCGGCGTCGCCGACCAGGTCCGCACGGCGCAATAGTTGGACTCGTGGAGAGTTTAAACGTGGCCGAACACAGAGTAGGCAAGGCCATTTCGATCCGGATAGGCTCTCGCGCATGGCCTCGCCGACCGCATATCTCGTGCTTGCCTCACAGCGAAGCGGCAGCACTCTGCTCGTCGAGTCGCTGCGTGCCACCGGCGTGGCGGGCGAGCCGCAGGAGTTCTTCCAATATCTGCCGACCACCAGTATGTCGCCTCAGCCCCGCCAGTGGTTCGAAGGTGTCGAGGACGATTCGATCCTTCGCCTCCTGGACCCGCTGGACGAGGGCAAGCCCGATCTCGCCCCTTCCGAGATTTGGCGGGACTACATCCGGACGGTGGGGCGGACCCCGAACGGAGTGTGGGGCGGCAAACTCATGTGGAACCAGACACCCCTGCTGACGCAGCGTGCCGACGGCCTGCCCGATCGCTCGGGCACCGGACTGCTCTCGGCGATCCGGGACGTCATCGGCTCCGACCCCGTCCTGGTCCACGTGTACCGGCCTGACGTGGTGTCACAGGCGGTGTCGTTCTGGCGCGCCGTACAGACCCGGGTGTGGCGCGGGCGGCCCGATCCCGTCCGCGACGGGCGCGCCGAGTACCACGCCGGGGCCATCGCTCACGTCGTCAAGATGCTCCGCGCCCAGGAAGAGGCCTGGCGTACCTGGTTCGCCGAGGAAGGAATCGAGCCCATCGACGTTTCATATCCAGTTCTGTGGCGAAACCTCACAGAGGTGGTCGGAACCGTCCTCGAGGCACTCGGTCTCGACCCGCGACTCGCCCCGGCACCGGTGCTGCAGCGTCAGGCCGACCAACGGTCCGACGACTGGGTCGAGCGCTATCGCAAGGACGCGGACAGAGAGGGCCTGCCGGTATGACCGCTCAGACGCAGGACGCTACCTACGTCGAAGAACTGCGCCTGCTCGAAGCCGAGTCGGTGCACATCATCCGCGAGGTCGTCGCCGAACTACAGCGGCCGGTGCTGCTGTTCTCGGCAGGCAAGGACTCGATCGTTCTACTCCGGTTGGCCGAGAAGGCCTTTCGACCGTCGCCATTGCCCTTTCCCGTCCTGCACGTCGACACCGGCCACAACTTCGGTGAGGTCATCGACTTCCGCGATCGCAGGCTGGGCGAACACGGCCACAAGCTGATCGTCGGCTCGGTGCAGGAGTCGATCGATAGCGGGCGCGTGCAGGAGGTCGGCGGACCCGCCGGATCGCGCAACCGCCTGCAGACCCGCACGCTGCTCGACGCCCTGGAAGCCGGCGGTTTCGACGCCGCGTTCGGCGGTGCCCGCCGCGACGAGGAACGTGCCAGGGCCAAGGAGCGCATCCTGAGCTTCCGCGACGAGTTCGGGCAGTGGGACCCACGGGCCCAGCGGCCCGAGCCGTGGTCGCTGTACAACGGCAGGATCAAGAAGGGCGAGCAGGTCAGGGTGTTCCCCTTGAGCAACTGGACCGAGCTCGACATCTGGCGCTACATCGAGCTGGAAGACCTTGAGCTGCCGTCGATCTACTTCGCGCACCAGCGCGAGGTAGTCGCCAGGGACGGCATCCTGCTCGCGGTGTCGGAGTACGTGCAGCCCCAAGGCGACGAGACCTCCGCCGTCGAGTGGGTGCGGTACCGCACCGTCGGCGACCTGACCATCACCGGGGCCGTCCGCTCCCGCGCCACCGACATCGCGGGCGTCATCGCCGAGATCTCGGCGGCCACGGTGTCCGAGCGGGGCGAGACCCGCGCCGACGACCGCACGTCGGTGGCGGCGATGGAAGACCGCAAGCGGGAAGGCTACTTCTGATGGGGCGAGCGAAGCGACGGGGAATTCGGGTATGAACCCGACGAGACAACTGCTGCGCATCGCCACTGCGGGCTCGGTGGACGACGGCAAGAGCACGCTGATCGGCAGGCTGATGCACGACACCGACAGCCTTCCGCTGGACCACCTCGAGGCCGTCACCGACGAAGAAGGCATCGCCGACCTGGCAGCGCTGTCGGACGGCCTGCGGGCCGAGCGCGAGCAGGGCATCACGATCGACGTGGCGTACCGCTTCTTCTCGACCGAGTCGCGCAGCTACATCCTCGCCGACACCCCTGGCCACGAGCGTTATACCAGGAACATGTTCACCGGTGCGTCGAATGCCCACGTCGCCATCCTTCTGGTCGACGCCCGCGCCGGCGTGCTGCGCCAGACGCGGCGCCACGCCAGGATTGCAAAGCTGTTGGGTATCAAGCACTTCGTCGCGACCGTCAACAAGATCGACCTGGTCGGCTTCGACCAGGTCCGGTTCGACGAAGTGGCCGCCGAACTGCAGCAGATGGCCGCGCGCCTGGGCGGCGCCGAACTGTCGGTGATCCCCATCGCCGCCAAACACGGTGACAACGTCGTGCACCGCTCGACCAACACCGACTGGTACACCGGGCCGACGCTGCTGGAGTACCTCGAGGGCATCGAACTGGCGGCACCCCAACCCGAGGCCGCCAAGCTGCGCCTGCCCATCCAGTGGGTGTCCAGGCCCACCGCCGATGAGCGGCGCCGCTACACGGGACGGTTGGCGGCAGGCACGGTGAGTGTCGGCGACACCATCGTGTCGCTGCCCGCGGGCACCCGCTCGACCGTCACTGCCGTCGACACGCTGGACGACGATCGCGCGACGGCCGTTGCGCCGCTGTCGGTTTCCATCGAGCTGGCCGACGACATCGACGTGGGCCGTGGTGACGTCTTCGTGAGCGGCGCTGAGGACGCCTCGCTGCCCGTGCTAGCCCGCGAGATCGACGCGACGGTCTGCTGGTTCACCGAGACGCCGCTGCGCGCCGGCGACCGGGTTGCCCTCAAACAGACCAGCAAGACGGTGCGCGCGACGGTACAGGCCCTGCACACCCGGCTGGACCCCGAGACGCTCGACGAGCTCGACAATCCGGTTGAGTTGTCGATCAACGACATCGGCGAGGTGACGCTGCGCACCAGTTCGGTGGTGGTCGCCGACTCCTATTCCGACAATCGGGACAGCGGCGCCTTCATCCTGATCGACGAGACGTCGAACGACACCATCGGCGCAGGTACCATCATCGAGCCACGCGAGGTGAAGCCGGGCACTCAGACGCGTAACGACATCCGTTGGCACCCTTCGGCTCTCGATCGCGACCATCGCTGGAAGGCGACCGGCCAACGCGGTGCCACCATCTGGTTCACCGGGCTGCCCGCATCGGGCAAGTCGACGGTGGCCGTCGCCGTCGAGCGCGCACTCGTCGAATCCGGTGACGTCGCCTACCTACTCGACGGTGACAACATCCGTCACGGACTGTCCGACGATCTGGGTTTCTCCGCAGGCGACCGCGCCGAGAACATCAGGCGGGTCGGTCATCTCACGCGTCTGTTCGCCGATGCGGGTGTGGTGGCACTGGCATCGCTGGTGTCCCCGCTGAAGTCCGACCGGGAGATCGCGCGCACCCTCAGCGAGGCTGCCAGGCTGCCGTTCATCGAGGTGTACATCTGCACGTCCGTCGAAGAGTGCGAGAAACGCGATCCCAAGGGCCTCTACGCCCGCGCCAGAGCGGGCGAGCTCAAGGGGCTCACCGGGGTCGACGCGCCGTACGAGGCACCCGAGAATCCGGATCTGGTGCACGATACCAAGGGAGCCGACATCGAGGAGCTGGTGGCCAAGGTGCTGACGGTGCTCAAAGCCAAGCGGGCTGCGTACTAACCGATCTGGGCGACGACGAAGATCCGGCGGAACGGAAAGAATGTCCGGCCGTCCGGCCGGACCGGGTACCGCTCGGCCAGCATCGGGATCAGCTCACTGCGGAACTGCTGCCAATCCTGCTCGTTGAGCGCACCCTTGACCGGCGTCAGAGCCGTACCCGTGATCCAGTTCAGCACCGGGTGCTCGCCGGTGAGTTCGTGGACGTAGGTGGTCTCCCAGGTGTCGACGGCGCAGCCCGCGTCGGCGAGCATCGCGGCATACTCGGCGGCCGAGTCGACGACCTTGCCGACGCGGAAGGGAATGTCGCGCAGGGCATCCAGCCATTTCGGGCTGCTCGCCAATTCGCGAACCGCAGTGTGTGACGGCGCATCGAAGTTGCCTGGCACCTGCACCGCGATCCAGGCGGCGGTGGTCAGCTCGCCGGCCCAGCGGATCAGCAGTTCCCGGTGGCCCGGCACCCAATGCAACGCCGCGTTGCTCACCACGACGTCGGTATCCGGCTTCGGCGTCCACGCCTCCAGCTCCCCGAGACTCGCGTCCAGGCCGCGCTCGCGGGCCGCGTCGACCATCTGCTGCGAGCTGTCGACGGCTTCGATGACCGCATCGGGCCAACGCTGCGACAGCGTGATCGTCAGGTTCCCCGGCCCGCAACCGAGGTCGACCACGCGGCGGGGCGACTCGGCGCCCACCCGCGACAACAGGTCGTAGAAGGGACGCCCGCGGTGATCCGCGAAGGCCAGGTACACGTCGGGATTCCACACAGTGACATCCTGTCCGATGATGGACGAGTCAACGGCGGTACGTGCAATCTGGGAATCGCTCGGGCTGCCGGGCATCGTCGACGTGCACACCCACTTCATGCCCAAACGCGTGATGGACAAGGTGTGGCAGTACTTCGACACCGCGGGGCCGCTCGTCGGCCGCCCATGGCCGATCACGTACCGCACCGATGAATCCGATCGCGTCGAGCGGTTGCGGAGTTTCGGTGTGCTGGCGTTCACCTCGCTGGTCTACGCGCACAAGCCGCAGATGGCGGCGTGGCTGAACCAGTGGGCCCTCCAATTTTCCCGGTCCACGTCGGATTGCCTTGCGACCGCGACGTTTTATCCCGAACAGGACGCCGCAGACTACGTCGAGGCTGCGATCCACGACGGAACCCAGGTCTTCAAAGCACACGTCCAGGTAGGTCGCTACGAGCCCA
>JAOPWT010000547.1 GCA_025965555.1 Mycobacterium sp. | reverse complement strand
GTCGAGATCTACGGTCCGGAATCCTCGGGTAAGACCACCGTCGCGCTGCACGCGGTGGCCAACGCGCAGGCGGCCGGCGGAATCGCGGCGTTCATCGACGCCGAGCACGCGCTGGACCCCGACTACGCCAAGAAGCTCGGGGTGGACACCGACTCGCTGCTGGTGTCCCAGCCCGACACCGGTGAGCAGGCGCTCGAGATCGCCGACATGCTGATCCGGTCCGGTGCGCTGGACATCCTGGTCATCGACTCGGTGGCCGCGCTGGTGCCACGCGCCGAGATCGAAGGCGAGATGGGTGACAGCCACGTCGGCCTGCAGGCCCGGCTGAGGAGCCAGGCGCTGCGCAAGATCACCGGCGCGCTGAGCAACTCGAACACCACGGCGATCTTCATCAACCAGCTCCGCGAGAAGATCGGCGTGATGTTCGGATCACCCGAAACGACAACGGGCGGCAAGGCATTGAAGTTCTATGCCTCGGTCCGCCTCGACGTGCGGCGCATCGAGACACTCAAGGACGGCACCGACGCGGTCGGCAACCGCACGCGCTGCAAGATCGTCAAGAACAAGATGGCGCCGCCGTTCAAGCAGGCCGAGTTCGACATCCTCTACGGCAAGGGCATCTCCAAGGAGGGCTCGCTCATCGACATGGGCGTCGAGCAGGGCTTCGTCCGCAAGTCCGGTTCCTGGTTCACCTATGAGGGCGAGCAGCTGGGTCAGGGCAAGGAGAACGCCAGGAACTTCTTGCTCGAAAATCCCGAGGTCGCCGCCGAGATCGAGAAGAAGATCAAGGAGAATCTCGGTATCGGTGCCGTGCTGACCGACGACGCCAGCAATGACAAAGCCCTGCCCACCCCCGTCGACTTCTGAGTCGGGCGACGAGCGGGCGCATGATCCCCGCGAGCGCGAGGAGCAGGCGAGAAATCTGTGCTTGCGCCTGCTCACCGCGCGGGCGCGCACTCGGGCCCAGCTCGCCGCCCAGCTGACGAAGCGGGGATATCCCGACGACGTCAGCGGGCGGGTGCTGGACCGACTGGCCGACGTCGGACTGGTCGACGACCAGGACTTCGCCGAGCAGTGGGTCCGCTCGCGTCACCTGAACGCCGGCAAGGGAAGGCGCGCCTTGGCCGCCGAGTTGCGCACCAAGGGCGTCGATGACGAGGTGATCGCCGACGCGCTTGCGGACGTGGACGCCGACGCCGAACGGCTCCGTGCCGAGCAGCTCGTCGCCGACAAACTGCGCCGGGAACGTCTCACCGATGACAGCGACGACACGAAGGTCGTACGCAGACTCGTCGGCATGCTGGCCCGCCGTGGCTACTCCCAGTCGATGGCCTTCGACGTCGTCAAGGTGGCGTTGGCCAGCGAACGGGAGCGAAGGCGGGTCTAGTCGGGCGGGAGCCTAAATCGTGCCCCCGGCGCCTGCACCGAACGAGCCCTGCGTGACCGGTGCGACGTGCATCGGCTCCGGTCCACGCTTCGAGCGGCGCAACCGACCCTCAAGCCAGGTCGCGAAGGCGCCAAGCGTGAAGTTCACGCAGATCATCAAGATCGCGATGACGATCAGGGCGGGAAGGTAGTTGCCGTACGCCGACCCCACGTTCGTACCTTGGCGCACCATTTCCACGAAGGTGATCTGGTAGCCGATCGCGGTGTCCTTGAGCACCACCACCATCTGCGACACCAGCACCGGCAGCATCGACGTGATGGCCTGCGGCAGCAGGATCGAACGCATGATCTGTCCCCAGCGCAGACCGAGCGCCTCGGCGGCCTCGGACTGTCCCCGCGGCAGCGCGTTCACGCCCGCGCGGACGATCTCGGCGATCACCGCGCCGTTGTACAACGTCAGTCCCGTGATGACGCCCGCCAGCGCAAGGTATTTCGACGGGAAGACGTCGTAGGTGGCGTAGAAGAAGTACGCGAAGATCATCATGATCAGCACGGGCACGGCCCGGAAGAACTCGACGGTCACCGAGCACGTCCACCGAATTCCATCGTGCTGGGACAGTCGGCCCACGCCCAGGACGAAGCCGAAGGCCAGGGCCAGGACGATCGACACACCCGCCGCCGTCAACGTGCCCTGCACACCGGGCAGGATGTAGGTCTTCCAGAGGTTGCCCGTGAGGAAGGGCTCCCACTTGGCCGCGGTCAACTGGCCCTTGGCCTCCAGGCGCGAGTAGACCACCCACGCCGCGAGCAGCACCAGAACCAGCGTGACCGCGGTGATCAACCGATTGCGCATCCGGGCGCGAGGCCCGGGAGCGTCGAAGAGAACCGATGCGCCGCTCATGATCGTCCGTTCTTCGCGCAAGCGCTCATCACCTTGCCACCGCCAATCGCTTGCCCAGCCAACCGAACAGCAACCCCAGCGGCAGCGTCAAAATGATGAAGCCCAGCGCGAAGATCGCTCCGATGGTGGCCAACGCGGCCGTGTTCTCGATCATCTCCTTCATCAGCAGCGCCGCCTCGGCGACGCCGATGGCCGAGGCGATGGTGGTGTTCTTCGTCAGCGCGATCAGCACCGAACCGAGTGGGATGATCACCGCGCGAAATGCCTGGGGCAGCAACACTATTCGGAGGTTCTGACCGAATGTCAGGCCCAGCGACCTGGCGGCCTCGGCCTGCCCGAGTGGAACGGTGTTCACGCCGGCGCGCACCGTCTCACACACGAAGGCCGCGGTGTAGACCATCAATCCGAGCACCGCCAACCGGAAGTTGCTGTCGTCGATCGACGTCGTCGACTGCGCGTCTACGAGCGTGATGCCCAGTGTCTGGGACAACCCGAACGAGCAGAAGAGCAGGATGAGCGTCAACGGGGTATTGCGGACCACGTTGACGTACGTCGTGCCGAGCCAGTTCAACATCGGCACCGGCGACAGCCGCATTGCGGCCAGCGCCGTGCCGAGAATCAGTGCTCCGACGGCGGAGTACACCGTCAACTGGATCGTGGTCCAGAACGCCTCGAAGATCGAGTCCCGATACTCGGAGAAGATCTCCACTGGTGTCTACGCTGCGCTAGGGCTAGGTCACTTGTCCAGGGCCGGCGGAGTGGGGGTCTGGATGCCTGCCGGGCCCAGGTTCTTCGTGAAGGCCTTCGCCCAATCGCCGTCCTTCTCCATCTTCGTGATGGCGTCGTTGATCTTGGTCTGCAGATCGGTGTCGTCCTTCTTCAGGCCGATGCCATAGTTCTCCTCGGAGAACGGCTGACCGACGATCTTGAAGATCCCCGGACTCTGCGCTGCGTAGCCGGCGAGGATGACCTCGTCGGTGGTGACGGCGTCGATGGCACCGTTCTTCAGTGCCTCGACGCAGGCCGAATACGTGTCGTACTGCTGCAGTTGCACGCCGGGGTACTTGTCCTTGATGCGCTGGGCAGGCGTCGAACCGGACACCGAACAGAGCTTCTTGTTGTTCTGCAGCGAGTCCGCACCCGTGATGTCGGTGTTGTCGGCCTTGACCAGCAGGCTCTGGCCCGTCACCAGGTACGGCCCGGCGAAGGACACCTTCTCCTTGCGCGCGTCGGTGATCGAGTACGTCGCGGCGATGAACTTGACCTGATCGTTCTGGATCAGTGTCTCGCGCTGTGCGGAGGGTGATTCCTTCCACTCGATCTTGTCGGGAGTGAACCCGAGCTGTCCGGCGACGTAGGTGGCGACGTCGACGTCGAACCCGCTCATCGTGCCGTCCGGGTTCTTCAGCCCGAGACCTGGCTGGTCGAACTTGGTGCCGATGACGATCTTGCCGTTGTCGCCCCCGGAACCGCCGCCGCCGCAGGCGGTGACCGTCAGTGGGAGGGCGACGGCGAGCGCCAGGGCAGCGACCACCCGGAATCGTAGGGACGGCTTGCGTGAGGAGGGCACAGCGGTATTCCTTTCGCCGAAGCGTTAGTGGTTGAGGATCTTGCCGAGGAAGTCCTTGGCGCGGTTGGATTTGGGGTTGGAGAAGAACGCTTCGGGTTCGGCGTCCTCGACGACGGCACCGTCGGCCATGAAGATGATCCGGTTCGACGCGCGGCGGGCAAAGCCCATCTCGTGGGTAACCACCATCATCGTCATGCCGTCCTCGGCAAGCGAGGTCATCACCGCCAGAACCTCATTGATCATCTCGGGATCGAGTGCGCTGGTGGGCTCGTCGAACAACATCACCTTGGGGTTCATCGCCAGCGAACGGGCGATCGCGACCCGCTGCTGCTGTCCGCCCGACAACTGGGCCGGATACTTGTCGGCCTGATTCGCGATGCCGACCCGCTCGAGCAACGACATCGCGTTGGCGTGCGCCTTGTCCTTGGATTCCTTGCGTACCTTCATCGGCGCGAGGGTGACGTTCTGCACAATCGTCTTGTGCGCGAACAGGTTGAACGACTGGAACACCATGCCGACGTCGGACCGCAGCTGAGCGAGCTTGCGCCCCTCCTCGGGTAGCTTCTCGCCGTCGATCGCGATGGTGCCGGAATCGATGGGCTCGAGCCGATTGATGGTGCGGCACAACGTCGACTTGCCCGATCCCGACGGGCCGAGGACCACCACGACCTGACCGCGGTCGACCTCGATGTCGATGTCCTTGAGCACGTGCAGGCTGCCGAAATGCTTGTTGACTGCCTTGATTGAGATCATCGGCACGGACGTCGGAGTCGGCTCGATGGCGTCGGCCTCCGACTGGTCGGTCTCCATGCGCACAGACCTTACCCAGGGAATGTCCAGCTCGCCGGGCTCTCGGCAATCCGGCAAGTTTGGCTGCGGCGGCCCCGCCCGTACCATTGGAGCGTGACTTCGATGGTGACGCCTGAGGTGGGAGTAGCCGAATCCGTCGGCTCCTCGCGCGAGTCGGCGCGCACCTTCCAGGTCCGCACCTACGGCTGCCAGATGAACGTGCACGACTCGGAGCGACTCGCCGGGCTGCTCGAGGAGGCGGGTTACCGCCGTGCCGCAGACGGTACCGACGCCGACGTCGTCGTGTTCAACACCTGCGCGGTACGGGAGAACGCCGACAACAAGCTCTACGGCAACATCAGCCACCTGGTGCCACGCAAGGAGGCCAACCCCGACATGCAGATCGCGGTTGGCGGGTGCCTCGCGCAGAAGGACCGCGACGCCGTGCTGAAGCGCGCGCCCTGGGTCGACGTGGTCTTCGGCACCCACAACATCGGGTCGTTGCCGACGCTGCTGGAGCGAGCCCGACACAACAGAGTGGCTCAGGTCGAGATCGTCGAGGCGCTGCAGGAGTTCCCATCGACGTTGCCCGCGTCACGCGAATCCGCCTATGCCGCATGGGTTTCGATATCGGTTGGCTGCAACAACACGTGCACGTTCTGCATCGTGCCGTCGCTGCGGGGCAAGGAGACCGACCGAAGGCCCGGCGACATCCTCGCCGAGGTGCAGTCGCTGGTGGAACAGGGCGTCCTGGAGATCACCCTGCTCGGGCAGAACGTCAACGCCTACGGCGTCTCATTCGCGACGGACGAGCGCTTGCGCGAGGACCCCGCGATGTGGCCCGACGTGTCCCGCGACCGCGGCGCCTTCGCGAAACTGCTGCGCGCCTGCGGGCGCATCGAGGGTTTGGAGCGGGTGCGTTTCACCTCACCGCACCCCGCCGAGTTCACCGACGACGTCATCGACGCGATGGCGGCCACTCCCAACGTGTGTCCCACGCTGCACATGCCGTTGCAGTCCGGTTCGGACCGCATCCTCAAGGCGATGCGCCGGTCCTATCGCGCCGAGCGGTATCTCGGCATCATCGACCGCGTGCGGTCCGCCATCCCGCACGCCGCGATCACCACTGACCTGATCGTGGGATTCCCCGGCGAGACCGAAGAGGACTTCGCCGCCACCCTCGACGTGGTCGAACGGGCTCGGTTCGCCAGCGCGTTCACGTTCCAGTACTCCACGCGGCCGGGCACCCCTGCCGCTGAGTTGCCCGATCAGCTTCCGAAAGCCGTTGTGCAGGAGCGATATATGCGTCTCGTCGAACTCCAGGAGCGAATCTCCCTCGAGGAGAACGTCGCCCAGATCGGCACGGTCGTCGAACTGCTGGTGGCCACCGGCGAGGGCCGCAAGGACGTCAGCACCGCGCGGATGTCCGGACGCGCACGCGACGGTCGACTGGTCCACTTCGCGCCAGGTGAGCGCGACATCCGGCCCGGCGACGTCGTCACCACCACGGTGACCAACGCCGCCCCGCATCACCTCATCGCCGACGCCACCCTGACCGAACACCGCCGCACCAGGGCCGGCGACGCCCACGAGGCCGGTCGCCAGGTGAAGACGGTCGGTGTCAAGGCCGTCGGCCTCGGCCTGCCGGGCATCGGCATGCCTCCCGTGCGCCCGGTGTCGACGGGATGCAGTCGATGAGCCGCGGCGACGCAGGCTTCGACGAGTTCAAGGGCGACATCGAGGACGCCGAACGGCGCGTTGCCCGCGAGATCGATCCCGGCGCAAGGGCTTTGGTCGTCTCGATCCTGGTTTTCGTCATCCTGCTGTCGTTCGTGCTGCCCCATACCGGCGGTGCAAGAGGTCTCGACGTGCTCGTCGGCGACGACGCCGCCATCCGCGAGGCCATCGCGCTGCCGTCGCGGGTGTTCACCTGGCTGGTGCTGGTGTTCAGCGTCGGGTTCTCGATCCTCGCGCTGCTCACCCGTCGCTGGGGGCTGGCGTGGATCGCCCTCGCCGGGTCGGCGGTGGCGTGCCCGATCGGGATGCTGGCGGTGTGGTCGCGTCAAACCGTCGCGGAGCCGCATCCTGGACCTGGGATCGGGCTGATCATCGCGTGGATCGCCGTGATTCTGTTGTCGTTCCACTGGGCCAGGGTGGTGTGGTCGCGCACCGCAGTTCAGCTCGCCGCCGAAGAGCAGCGTCGCAGGCTGGCCGTGGAACGTCAGGCAAAGGGCCTTCTCGACCTCGGTGAGGGCCCCGACCCTGCGGGGCGGGACAAGCCCGCCGACGGCTCCTAGCGCTTCTTCCCGAGCGCCTGGACGGCCGCCTCGGCCCATTCCCGCCACTGCGTGGCACTGGCCCTGGCCTGTTCGGCGTCCTTCGTGCGGCCGGCTGCCTCCGCCTTCGCGGCCTGCAATTCGTACTGCTCCGCACGGACCCTGAACTGATCGGCCCTGGCTTGGGCCTCCGGGTCGGTCCCACCGCTCGAGGCGGCGTCGCGGACCTTCTTCTCGACGGCCTTCATGCGGCGCTCGAACTCGGGGGCGCGCTCGCGGGGGACCTTGCCGACGGCATCCCACTTGGCGCCGATCGTGCGCAACGAGGCACGGGCGCCGTCGGCGTCGGACAAGTCGATGGCCTCGGCCTCCACGAGCAGCGCCTCCTTGGTGGTGGCGTTCGTCTCGAACTCGGCGTCCCGCTCGGCGTTGACCGCGTTGCGGGCCTTGAAGAACTTGTCCTGGGCGGCCTTGAACCGCTTCCAGAGGGCGTCGTCGACGTCCTTCGCGGCGCGGCCCGCGGCCTTCCACTGCGTCAGCATGTCGCGGAACGTCGCTGCCGTGCCGCCCCAGTCGGTCGAGTCGGACAGCTGCTCGGCCCGCTCGCACAGCGCCTCCTTGGCCTGACGGGTGCCGACGCGCTCGCGGTCCAACTCGGCGAAGTGCGAGCCGCGTCGACGGTTGAACGTCTCGCGGGCGGCGGAATATCTCTTCCACAGCGCGTCGTCGGTCTTGCGGTCCAGGCCCGTGACGGTGCGCCACTCGTCGAGGATCTCGCGCAACCGGTCGCCTGCGGACTTCCACTGGGTCGAGTTCGCCGCGATGTCCTCGGCCTCGGCGGCCAGTTGTTCCTTGCGCGCGGTCTGACTGGCGCGGTGTTCGTCGCGCTTCTGGCGCTCTTCTGCAGCGCTGAGGTCGGCCTGCTCGACGATGGCGTTGAGGCGCGAGGCCAATGCGTCGACGTCGCCGAGAACCGACGCGGTCGGCAGGGTCTCGGCCAGTGCGGCGGCCGCCGACTTGATCTTGCGGGCGTCGCCCGTGCCGGAGGCGAGCCTGCGCTCCATCAGCGCAACCTCGGTGTTCAGGTCGTCGTAACGACGCCCGAAGTGTGCGTAGGCCGCCTCGTGTTCGCCGGCCTGCCAGGAACCGATGACCCGCTCCCCGTCGGCGGTGACCAGCCACACCGTGCCGTCGTCATCGACGCGACCGAAGCGATGGGGGTCTGCCGACGGAGGCACGACCACCGGCGGCGCTGCGCCACCGGGTCTGGGAGCGGGGCGCGGAGGTCCTGGCCTGGGGGCGGGCTTCGGTGCTCCGCTTGACTCGCTCGTCGTCATGTCTTGAACCTCGTGCCCTCCGCGCGGGTGATCCACGCTCCTGCCGCGCAACGCGGCGCCTGATTGCGGTGCTCCTATGGCTTGTTCCAACGGACATTGAAACAGGTCGGGCCGAAGCGTGCGCACGCCTTGGCACGAGCAGTTGCCCTCGCCGAGCCGGCGGGCAGGCGGGCTGGCTAGCGTGATGGCGTGCTCAACGTCATCGCCCTAGTCCCGTCGGCGCCCGGGATGGGGCCCGACCTGGCCACCGGCGCCACCTCCGAGCTGCAAGATCTCTCGGTGGCGGTGTCCGCCGCGGCCGCCGAACTGCCCGACCGCTGGTTCGTCGTCGGGATCGGCGTTGCCGACAACGTCATTGGACCGGGTGCGGTCGGAACCTTCGGCGGTTACGGCGTCGACGTGCGGGTGGGGCTGTCTCCTGCCGCCTCGGGCGAACCACGACCGCTGCCGCTATGCGCGCTCGTCGCGGGCTGGGTGCGAACCCGCTTCGCCCCTGCGGCCAGCGCGGAGGTGTGGGTTTACGCCGCCGACCACGACGTCGACGCCGCCCTGGCCAGGGGGCGTGCGCTACGTGCCGAGGTCGACGCCATTTCGGAGCCCGTTGGGGTCCTGGTGGTCGCCGACGGCGCGAACACGCTCATCGCGTCGGCGCCCGGCGGCTACGACCCGGAGTCCGTGGCGGTGCAGGCGGCGCTGGACGACGCGTTGACGGCCGGTGAGACCGAGGCGTTGACCCGGCTGCCCGACGCCATCGTCGGTCGAGTGGCCTACCAGGTGCTTGCCGGGCTGATCGGGCCGTCACCGTCGTCGGCGCGCGAGTTGTACCGAGGCGCGCCGTACGGGGTCGGGTACTCCGTCGACGTGTGGACGCCGTGACGGGACGAGGCGACCGGGTGGCGATTCGTCCGATCGCCGTCATCGGACCCACCGGGACCGGAAAGAGCGCGCTGGCGCTCGACGTTGCGGAGCGGCTGGGCGGCGAGATCGTGAACGCCGACGCGATGCAGCTGTACCGCGAGATGGACATCGGCACCGCGAAGCTGCCGCTCGCCGAGCGTCGGGGCATCCCGCACCACCAGCTCGACGTTCTCGACGTGACGGCGACGGCAACCGTAGGCCGGTATCAGAGCGCCGCGAGCAGCGACGTCGAGGCCATCATGGGCCGCGGAGCAGTGCCCGTGATCGTGGGCGGGTCGATGCTGTACGTCCAGTCATTGCTCGACGACTGGGCCTTTCCGGCGACCGACCCCGAGGTGCGTGCCCGCTGGGAGGCCCGGCTCGCCGATGTCGGGGTGGCGGCGCTGCATGCGCAGTTGGCGCTCGTCGACGCCGACGCCGCGGCGTCGATCCTGCCCACCGACGGCCGTCGCATCGTGCGGGCTCTGGAGGTCGTGGAGCTGACGGGGCAACCCTTCGCCGCGAGTGCGCCGACGATCGGTGAACCGCGGTGGTCCACGGTCATCATCGGATTGGATTGGGACACAGAGCGTCTCGATGAACGCCTCGCACTTCGAACCAACGCGATGTTCGACGACGGCCTGGTCGCCGAGGTGGAGATGCTGCAGGGCCGCGGACTGCGGGAGGGTGTGACGGCGTCCCGGGCTCTTGGCTACGCGCAGGTGCTGGAGGCACTCGGGAACGGGGGAGGGGCTGATGCCCTCGCCGGTGCCAGGGAGCGGACGTTCATCGGGACCCGGCGCTACGTGCGCAGACAGCGGTCCTGGTTCCGGCGCGACCACCGAATCCATTGGCTCG
>JAOPWT010000523.1 GCA_025965555.1 Mycobacterium sp. | reverse complement strand
CGGCGGTGTCGGCCACCAATGAATCGAACATGCCTCGAATCTAGGGACCCGGTCCGACACCGACCACCCCCCACCACCCCGCCTGTGGATCAAACCCACACTGTGCACAACCCCACCACCAGACACCGAAAATGTCAGAGCCACATGCTAATTGGAGCCGATGGCGAGACGACTCAGGCCGGCGGAGCGGCGGGCGGTGCAGGCTCCGGCGGCACGTACCCGGGCAGTGTGATCGGCGGGAGCCCGGGGATCTCGAAAATCCCTGGCGCGGGTCCCGTGCTGGTTTCGCTGGCCGGAGCCACAGGCCCCGGCGGCGGACCCAGTTCGGCCGTCGTCGGTGTCGCCGTGGTCGTCGGCGCTGGTACTGGACTCTCGGTCGACGTGGTGGTGGTGGTGGTCGTGGTGGGCGGCGGCGAAGGGGGCGGCACTTCGGTGGACAGCGGGCCCACCGGAATCAGGGGCTCCTGGTAGACGGGTGGCGGCGGTGGCGCTGCCGACGTACTCGGAGGTGGCGCCGCGGGCGGTGGGAGATCGGCGGGCGACAGCGTTCTGGCGCTGGTCGTGGCGGGAATCCAGCCCTGCCCGGCGGCCCTGCCGATGCCGCACGACACCTGCCTGCTGCCCGCCGACCAACTTGCCGGGGACACCGGCTCGTAGCCGAGGGCCAGCCCCGAGGTGGCCAGCTTGACGGGTGCGAGGTAGGCATCCGCCGTGCGCGTGCAGGCCTCGGTGATGAACGCTCGCTGTTCCGGATCTGACGGCATGGCCCCCGGGAACCGTTCGGCGAGGCTGACGGAACCGGTGACCTCGAGGCCGTGTGGCGTCGAGCAGTCGACGGGAATGTCCGTCGAGCGGTTGGACGAGTCGATGCCCAGGCAGGTGCCCGCCGGCCAGACCTTCGACTGATCCAACTCGACGATGCGGCCCTTGAACGGGATGGGCTTGCCATCAGAACCGAGAAGTTGGAGTCCGCACAAGAGGTTTCGGCCACCGGTGTTGGTGCCATCGGCGTCGCCCGCCCAGAGGACGCTGATCGTGAACCGGCTGTTCGGGTCGTAGCGCGTGCCGAGATACTCGCGAACGGCGAGCTGGCACGGCTCCCCGAAGCTGTTCATGCCGACGGGCTTCGCGACCTCGAACATGTGGTCCGAGCGGCACTGGACGAAGGACGGTTTGTCGGGGGCGTCCCGGGGCCAGCTCAGGCACGTACCGGACTGTGCATTGCTGAACACGATGCTTGCTCGGCTGCCGTCTTCGGCCGGCGGTCGGGTCTCCGGGGTCGACGTGAACAGTTCGATGATGCCGCCGACGAGCAGGACGACCATGACCAGGGTGAGTAGACCACGGCGGTGCGCGCGGGCCTGCTGACGCTTGGCGACGCCATTGGCACCTGAACACCTTTCCTCGAGCGCCGCGAGAACCGACGCGAGGTCCGGCGCGCCGCTACCAGTGCGGGGGTCCGTCACCGTTTACGGCCCCGTCGGAGTGTCGGCACATACCCGCTTTCTTCAACGGTGACTTGGCCGAAATTGCTAGCCACGACAATAGAGCTTGGCACAGCCGGAGAGGTCACGCCACGTCTGCAGCCGGACCGTGACCAGCCTGAACGTCGTTCCGTGTCTCGGTTACCTGTGAGTCGGCCCGATTTCTGTGTGTCACCCCGAACCTGGGTATTTACTGAATCCCGGTGAATTCATGTTCCGTATGGACGCGGCTCCGGCCCATCGACCACGCGAGGTGAGTGACATGGCGAGAATCGATATGACCGCCAAGATCCCGTTGATCGGGATGTCCATGGTGTTCCTGGCGATGGGAATCGTCGCCGTCACCGCCTATCTACACGCGGGGTGGTGGTCGATCGTCGGGTACGCGCTCGCGGCGGTCATCGCGGTGTTCGGCTTCGCCTTCACCTTCCGCGACATCAACGACCCGGCGAAGCCGCCGCCCGTGGTGCAACCACCGTCGAACGGCGCGACCCGATGAGTACGGAGCCGAAGCAGGAGGAATACGACAATTCCGCGCTGACGACGGAGGACGCAGGTTACGAAAAGGGCCTGAAGCCGCGCCAGCTTCAGATGATCGCCATCGGCGGTGCGATCGGTACCGGGCTGTTCCTCGGTGCGGGCGGACGCCTGGCCAGCGCGGGTCCCGCATTGTTCCTCGTGTACGCGTTCTGCGGCATCTTCGTGTTCCTGATCCTGCGCGCGCTCGGCGAACTCGTGCTGCACCGGCCGTCGTCGGGTTCGTTCGTGTCGTACGCTCGCGAGTTCCTCGGCGAGAAGGCGGCATTCGTCGCGGGCTGGATGTACTTCCTGAACTGGGCGATGACGGCGATCGTCGACTCGACCGCGATCGCCACGTACTTCCACTTCTGGAAGGCGTTCATGCCGATCCCGCAGTGGGTGATCGCGCTCGTCGCGCTGGCCATCGTGCTCGCCATGAACATGATCTCGGTGAAGGTGTTCGGCGAACTCGAGTTCTGGGCCGCACTCATCAAAGTCGTTGCACTGGTGACATTTCTGGTCGCCGGCACGATATTCCTGGCCGGCCGCTACAAGATTCAGGGACAAGCGACGGGCTTCAGCGTGATCGCCGATCACGGCGGGCTGTTCCCCACCGGCCTCTTCCCGGTCGTCATCGTGACCTCCGGCGTGGTGTTCGCCTATGCCGCAGTCGAACTCGTCGGCACGGCGGCGGGCGAGACCGCCAACCCGGAGAAGATCATGCCGCGGGCGATCAACTCCGTCATCGCCCGCATCGCGCTCTTCTACGTGGGCTCGGTCTTTCTGCTCGGGCTGCTGCTGCCGTACACCAGCTACAAGTCCGGAGAGAGCCCCTTCGTCACCTTCTTCTCCAAGATCGGCGTCGAAGGTGCCGGCACCATCATGAACATCGTGGTGTTGACGGCCGCGTTCTCCAGCCTCAACGCCGGGCTCTACTCGACCGGCCGGATCCTGCGGTCGATGGCGATGAACGGCAGCGCGCCGAAGTTCACCTCGCTCATGAACAAGCGTGGCGTGCCGTATGGCGGCATCTGCCTTACGGCGGTGATCGGGTTGTTCGGCGTGCTGCTCAACGGCATCGTGCCCGCCGAGGCATTCGAGATCGTGCTCAACGTCGCCGCGCTGGGCATCATCGCGTCATGGGGCACCATCGTGATCTGCCAGATCCAGCTGTACCGCTGGTCCAAGAAGGGCATCCTCGAGAGGCCGTCCTTCCGGCTGTGGGGCACGCCGTGGACGGGCTACCTGACGCTGGCCTTCCTACTGGGCGTGCTCGTGTTGATGGCCTTCGATCCGCCGATCGGCACGTGGACCGTCGCCTCGCTGATCCTGATCATTCCGGCGCTGGTGGTCGGCTGGTTCGCCGTCCGATCGCGGGTGTTGGCGGTGGCTCAGGAACGTGAGGGATACACGGGTCAGTTCCCGGTGATCGCGAACCGTCCGCCGCCCGGTCAGAACGAGTAGCCGCGGCGCGGGCTACTTCAGCAGGGGATCCCGCGGGAGACCGAGGATTCGCTCGGCGATCGTGTTCCGGGTGATCTCCGAGGTGCCACCTGCGATCGTCATCGCGCGATTGCCGAGGTAGGTGGTCGTCAGGCCAGGGTTCTGCCCGACGACGGCAGCCGGTCCGGCCAGGGCCATGCCCAGCTCGGTCAGCCGCTGCGACTGCTCGGCCAGCAGCAGCTTGGTGACGTTGCCCTCCGGGCCTGGTTCGGCGCCCGCGATGGCTCGGGTGACCCGCCGCAGGTTGAGCAGCCGCAGCGTGTGGGCGTCGGCGATCACCTCGCCCGCCTGCCGCACGTGGGCCGCCGCCGTTTCGGGGGGAACGCCGTCGAGCATCTTGATGAGATCGTCGACGGTGAACCCCATGGGCGCCGACGAGCCTCCACCGATGGAAATACGCTCGTTTCCAAGTGTCGCGCGGGCCACCAGCCAGCCGCGGTTGACGTCGCCGACGACGTCGGAATCGGGGACGAACACGTCGTCGAGGAAGACCTCGTTGAAGTGGGCGTGCCCGGTGAGGCCCTTCAGCGGATTGACCGTCACCCCAGGCGCTTTCATGTCGATCGCCACCATCGTGACGCCCGCGTGCTTGGGTGCGTCGGCGTCGGTGCGTACGGTCGCCAGCCCCCACTGACACTGGTGCGCCAGGCTGGTCCACACCTTCTGCCCGTTGACGCGCCAGCCGCCGTCGACCTTCTTGGCGGACGTGCGGACCGCGGCGGCATCCGAACCAGCGCCTGGTTCGGAGAACAACTGGCACCACATCACCTTGCCGCGCAGCACCGGTTCGACCCAACGTTCGCGTTGATCGTCGTTGCCCGCCTGGGCGATGGTCAGCGTCACCCAGCCCGTGATTCCCATGTCGGGGCGCCGCACCCCGGAGAACTCCTCCTCGACGACCAACTGCTCGAGGACCCCCGCCGCCCGGCCCCACGGCTTGGGCCAGTGCGGCACCAAATACCCTGAGTCGACAAGGAAGTCACGCTGCTTCTCGGTAGGGAGGGAACGCAGCGTCGCGACGGCGTCGCGGGCGGCCGCGCGGAACTCCTCGGCCTCCGCGGGCAGAGTGAAGGATGCGCCACGAGCCTGCCCGCTGCGTTGCCCATCGACGACGTCGATGAGCGGATCCACTCCGTCGGACATGATCGCGGCGAGCGTGCGCGCCCGGCGCAGGTACATGTGCGCGTCGTGCTCCCACGTGAATCCGATGCCGCCGTGCAGCTGAATGTTGCACTCCGCGTTGGTGATTTGAGTACGAACTGCATGGGAGGCGGCCACCGCACCCGCGAACCAGGCGCTGTCCAGATCGTCGGCCCGCGCGGCATCCCACGTCGCCGCCGTGGTCTCCTCGGCGTTGACGAGCATGTTGGCGGCATGATGCTTGACCGCCTGAAACGTGCCGATGGTGCGACCGAACTGTTCGCGCACCTTGGCGTAATCCACAGCCATTTCCAAAGTCGCCCAACTGATTCCGACGGCCTCGGCGGATGCCAGGATGCGGAACACGGTGCGTGCCCGGCGAGCGGCGCCGCGAAGCACGCGGTCCTCGGGGATGGTCACGGCGCGCAACGCGACCGAACCGACGCTGCGGGTGGTGTCCAGCGAGGGAAGGCCGGTCACCGTCACGCCTTCGGCGTCCGAGTCGACGACGATGACGTCCTCACCCGCCACGACCACCAGGACATCCGCGTCGGGAGCGCCGAGCACGGCGGGACTCTCGCCCGTCACCGCCAGGTCCGCACCGACGGTGATGCTGCCCGACACGCCGAGGGCGCCGACCGCGCTGCCATCGGCCAGCCCGGGCAACAGCCGCGCGCGGAGGGCGTCCGTACCGCAGCGGTCGATCACCACCGCCGCCGACACACTCGGCAGGAACGGCCCCGGGCAGAGCACGCGACCCTGAGCCTCCAACACGACGGCCAACTCCGAGAGGCCGAAGCCGGATCCGCCGTACTCCTCGGGGATCGCCAGGCCGGGCCAGCCGACGGCGACCCCGGCCGCCCACAGATTGTCGGGGTGGTTCGACTCGCCACCTAGGGTGGCCCTTGCTGCGGCCAAGCTGCCGAGCCGGTTGAGCTGGCCGTTCGCTGAATCGGCCAGTTCGCGGTGTTCGTCGGTGATCGCCAGCGCTGAGTTGCCCACGACCTCGACTAAACCACTTCGACCTGTCGCTGGTAGACAACTTCGCATAGTTGTCGTGTACTCGCGGGTAACCGGGGTACCCTCGCGCAATGACGGCTCGACCGGACACCCGGTACCCCGGACCCACGATGACCACTCGCGCTCGCTGGCTGCTCAAGGCGGGTCCCGCTGACTACCTGCTCGCGATGAGCGTCGCGGCAACCTCCCTGCCCGTGATCGGCAAGCACCTCGAGCCGCTCGGTGGCGCCACGGCGATGAGCATCTGGGGGGTCCGGCACACACCGGACTTCGTCAGCGCCGCGGTCAAGTCCTGGTTCACCCCTGGTGTCGGTGAGGTCAAGAAGCAGCAGCGTGACGCGACCAATGCCGTCACCGAAGAGGCGTTGCGTGGACTGGTGCCCGCCAAGGATCTCGACATCACGTGGCCCGCGCCCGAGCGCACCCCACCGGTGTGGAAGGCGCTCGAGCACCGGCGCAACGTCTACCGATCGTCAGTTCGGTACGGCGACAGCCCATCTCAGCTGCTCGACGTGTGGCGGGGCAAGGAACTGCCTGTCCAACCCGCTCCGGTGATGATCTTTCTGCCTGGCGGCGCGTGGGTGCACGGCGGCCGGATACTGCA
>JAOPWT010000506.1 GCA_025965555.1 Mycobacterium sp. | reverse complement strand
GCCGTTGGCACGGGCCGCGTCGACCAGGGGAACCGGACGCGGGTGATCGGCTGTTCCTCGCGCAACTGGTCGTAGGCCAGCGGTGGATCGAGAAGTCGCTCCCGCTCGATGGGCATGTCGGGAATGGTGCTCGTCATTGGTTGTGCTCCTTGGCTTCTGGTGTGAGGGGGACGTCGTATTCGCTGATGGCCGTTTCGACGCCCTGGTTGACCTGGGTGCCGTTGCCCCAGCCGACGTAGTAGTGCAGCTGCAGGACGGCCTCGCGGAGTTCGTCGGGTGAAAGCTCACCGTTCTGCAACGCGCCCCTGGCCTGGATCGCGATGAGGTCGGCGCGGCCCAGGGCGGCGGTGGCACCGATGACCAGCAGCCGACGGTCGCGGATCGAAAGGCCCGGTCTGCTCCAGATCTCGCCGAACAGATGGTCGATCGTGTGTTGCAGCATGGGGTTGGAGACCTCGGGCATGGTGTCGGAGAACCCGGGTCCGTAGACCGCATCCATGGTCTTGAGACCCAGTTCGGTGGTGTCAGTCACGAGAGGTCCTCCTGCGCGATCGCCAAGGTCTCCGAGCCGTTGGCACGGGCCGCGTCGACCAGGGGAACCGGAATGTCGCTGCGGGCCGCCAACTCCTGGGCTGCCGCCAGGTCCTTGTCCATCAGCCGCCGTACCTGCGGGACCATGGCGCGCGTGTCGTCTTCTGCCGCGAGCCGGTTGCGCAACCACGAGAACAGAGTGGTGCCGCCGGGATCGGCATCCTCGACAGCGGTGATCAGATGGTGCGGATCGACGCCGGCGGACTCGACAAGCGTGGCCGCCTCGTGCACCGCGCGCCAGGTGCCGTAGGTGATGACGTTGCGGGCGATCTTGGTCGCCATGCCAGCGCCCAACGGCCCACAGTGCACCACGCTCTTGGCGAAGTCCGCGAGTACCGGCATCGCGGTGGCGACGTAAGCGTCGCTACCGCCGAGCATGGCGACGAGCCCGTGCGGCACCGCCTGTGTCACACCGCAATCCAGTAATGCCACCTCGTGTTCAGCACACGTCTGGGCGAGTTCGTAGACCACCGGAACGGCAACGGTGCACAGCAGCACCACGATCAGACCCGCATGGGCACCCGAGAGCACACCGTCGTCGGCGCACAGGACCTGCCGGGCCTGATCGGCGTCGACCACGGCGAGCAGGACCACGTCGCTGTCGCGGGCGACCTGTGCCGGCGACGTTGCGGGAGCGGGCACACCGGGCAGTCCGTCCGCGGCGTCCTGGCGGATGTCGTAGACCGCCGGCGTTCGGCCATTGCGAGCCAGGCTGACCGCGACGGCGCCGCCGATCATGCCCAGTCCGATGACGCCGGCGCGCGGTGCCGTTCGGGTGGATTCGGTTGTGGTCGTCTGTGTTTGAGTGCTCATGCGATGACTTCCTTTTCGCGGATCGAGGCGAGTTCGGCCTGCTCTGCCACCAGCGATCGGGCGGCACGAAGGGGGCGGATCATGTTGACGCCCACGGCGGCCCGCGCGCGCCCGTTCTTCCCATAGACGGCGACGAGCTTGCGTTCGTCGAGGCTGCCGTCGGTGACGCTGAAGGAATCAGTGTCGCGCGGCAGACCGTAGATCTGAATCTTCAGGTCGTACTGGTCCGACCAGATGTAGGGCACGGGCGCGAACGGGACCGGATTTGCCCCCGCCAGGATGTTGCGCGCCACGGCGATGCCCTGTTCGGCCGCGTTGGTGCGGTGCTCGACTCGGAGGCGTTCACCAAGTCCGACGTGGTACCACGACGCTACGTCCCCTGCGGCCCATACTCCTGGCGCCGCCTGGCAGTACTGGTCGCAGAGCACGCCGTTGCCTACCGGGATCTCGCTTCCGGCAAGCCATTCGGTGTTCGGGATCGACCCGATCGAGACCAGGACGAGGTCGGCGGCCAGGGTCGTGCCGTCAGCCAGCTGGACGCCGGTGGCCCGCCCGTCCTGGGTGGCGACGGCGATCACCTTGGCGCCGGTGTGTACTCGGACCCCGTGTTCGACGTGCACTCCCATGAGCAGTCGTCCCAATTCGGAGCCGAGCACGTCGGACAGTGGGGCGTCGACATCGGATACCAGGGTGACCAGGGCCCCCGCGGCGCACGCGACGGACGCCACCTCGGCGCCGAGGAACCCGGCGCCGACGATCACCAGTCGCTTACGTCCAGCCAGTTCCGAACGCAGTCGTAGGGCATCGTCCAGGGTGCGCAACACGTGCACTCCTGCGACGCCGTAGGTCCCTGGCAACCGTCGCGGACGCACTCCGGTGGCGATCACCAGGTCGCGGTAATGGACCGCTGATCCATCGGAGAGAGCCACCGTTCGGCCTGCCGTGTCCACCGAATCGGCTCGGACGCCGAGTCGGAGATCTAGCCCAAGCGCGGAGATCTTCTCGGTGTCGCGCAGGGCAATCATGTCCTCGGACCACGTGCCGGCGAGCACTTCCTTGGACAGCGGCGGCCGGTCGTAGGGCAACCGAGCTTCCTCGCCGATGAGGGTGATCCGTCCGTCGAAGCTGTCCCGCCGCAATGTCTCAGCAACCGATAGGGCGGCGGCTGATGCACCCACGATGACCACGCCGGGCATGACCGTCACTCCCGCACCTCGATGGCCACCGCTGGGCAGACTGCCGCGGCTTGCCGCACGTTGTCGTATTGGTCCGCAGGTGGATCGGCGTCGAGCAGCACCACGATGCCGTCGTCTTCCCGCTGATCAAAGATGTCCGGTGCAGCCAAAACGCACTGACCCGCGGCGCAGCACCTTGTCTCGTCGATCGTGACATGCATGGTAAGACCTCGCTTCAGAATTAAATGAACTTAGTTCAGTTACGAGGTCAGGCTATACCCGAAATGGCGCCCCCGCGGCGGGCGTCGGGCGTGATTCAGCGCACAATAAGTAAGCAAGCTAAGTAAATCGCCGGGCATCGCCGGCGTTGTCGGCCATCGATGCGGCGCAGTCGGATGCGCGGCTGTCCCTGAAGCGACCCGGCCGGCATCGAGCCTCAACCGCTGGCCCTCGGGTCGGGCAACCGATCCGGCGCGGGCGAGCGGGTGGGCTCGGAGGCCTAATCCAGGTCGGCGAGGGCCTTGCGGGCGGCCTCTAGTTCGGCTTCGAGAGCGGCGACCCTGGCGGCTTGCTGGGAGCGCGCCGCTTCGATGACCTCATCGATATGGGTGGAGAGGTCCTCGTGCAGTTCCTTGGCCGCCCGGGAGACGGCGGCTGCCGCCACCGCGAGGTTGCGGGCCAGGTAGGTGGTGCCCTGCTTGAGTTCCGCGCGCCATTCGCCGTCAGCGGTCCCGGTGACTGTGAGCGTCAGCTCGAGAGTCTTGGTCTTCTTGCCGGCCGCCCTTTTGGCCGGGGCCGTCGTGGGCTTCTCTTCAGCAGAAGTTTCCACCGCCGCCGTGGCGGGCGCAGACGCACTCCCAGGGGAGGTGCTCTCGGCGGAGGGAACCGAGACATCGGGGGTGTCGAAACCGGCGGACGGCGCTTCTGCTGCGAGAGTGTCTACGGTCATCATCGTTGCGGCGATCTCCTCGTGAACATCGCCCGCAGGGAGCGGGCCGAACGATTAGAACACACGTTCGACTCCAAGGCCAACCCGTGGCTCACGACGATTCACTGCTGACTGACGCCCGACGGGTTTGGCGAGTTCAATTCGATCGGTCCACACCATCTTGACCTGTGGCAACTGAATCATCTTGTGGTGCAAGCTAATCCGCACCGGGAAGGTCGTTGCCCGCCCGAATGTCATCTAGTCTGGGTGTGGCGAGCCTGGCGGATGTACGACTGAGCACAGGGCCCGTCGTAGGCTCGTGGCGATGGCGGAGAAGTCTGAGATCCGGTTCCTTCCCCTCGGCGCCCGGCGGGTGGCGTACGAGGTGCGTGGAGACGGTCCAGCGCTCGTTGCTCCGGCGTGGTGGTTGAGCCACCTTGAACTCGACTGGCAGAGCGCAAGCTATCGACGGTTCTGGGAAGGCGTCGCGGCGGGGTACGCGCTGATCCGATACGACAGGCTCGGCGTCGGGATGTCGGACCGCACGGTGCGAGAGTCGGATCTGACCATCGAGTCGGAAGTCGCCACGCTGCGTGCGCTCCTCGACGAACTTGGGCTCGAGCGCGCATCGCTCATCGGCGGCTCGAGCGGGAGCTGCACCGCAATCGCCTTTGCAGCAGCGTATCCCGAGCGCGTGGAGCGCTTGGTGCTGTATGGGTCGTACCCCGATGGCGCCGCGATTACGCCACCGCGTGTGGCGGATGCAATTCTCGCAGCTGTGCGCGCGCATTGGGGGCTCGGCTCGCGCCTGCTCAGCGACATGTTCCTCGGCGGGGCAGACGCGGCTGAGTACGAGCGCTTCGCACGGTTGCAGCGAGAGGCGGCGACCGCCGAGACCGCTGCCGCCCTGTTGGAGTTGGTCTATCGCCTCGACGTACGCGGGTACCTTCCGCTCGTTCGCCAACCGGCGGTCGTCGTGCATCGTCGCGACGATCGTGCCGTGCCTTACCGGCTAGGGCGCGAGGTTGCGGCCGCGATTCCCGGCGCGACCCTCGTCCCGCTGCAGGGCAGCGCACACTTCCCTTGGCACGGTGACGCCGATTCCGTCGTGCGCGCGTGCCGCCAAGCGCTGGCACCGGTGCAGTCGTCCCCGCGCGACGCAGACGAGCCGGAGCAGGTGCTGCTTTCCAAGCGCGAGCGTGAGGTTCTCGCCTGTGTCGCACGGGGTCTCAGCGATCGCGAGATCGCAGAGCATTTGGTGCTGAGCTCGCATACCGTTCACCGTCACGTCGCGAACATCCGCCGCAAGCTGGGTCGCACCTCGCGGACGGCTGCTGTCGCCGAGGCTGCGCGTCTGGGACTCCTGTGAGATAGCCGGAAGGGGCCAGCGCGAAGGATGGCCGATCCGAGCGATGCGGGCAGGATACCGGCGCTCGTACGTTTACGGCATGACAGAAACCGCCAGTACCGAACGTCAGTCGCGCCCAGCGTCCGGGGCATGGTTGCGGATCTTCGCCCTGGCGTATGACCCGTTTCTCTGGATGGGTGAGATCGCGGGTATGCGCCGTCGACGAAGCACGCTGCTGAAGAATGCCCGCGGATGCGTGGTCGAGATCGGCGCGGGAACCGGCCTCAACGCTGTGCACTATCCCGATGGGATCGCCGAGCTGGTGCTCACCGAGCCCGAAGCCTCGATGCGCCGACGACTCGCGCGCCGCCTGCAGCAGTGCGGGCGCGTCGCGCGGATCGTCGACGCGCCCGCGGAGTGCCTACCGCTGCCCGACGCGTCAGTGGACACCGTCGTATCGACGCTCGTCCTGTGCACCGTCGATGACCCCGAACGCACTCTGCGGGAGATCGCACGCGTGCTCCGCCCGGATGGGCAGCTGCTGTTCATCGAGCACGTCCGTGCCAGCTCGCCCTTCCTTGCGGCGTGCCAGGACAAGCTGTTCCAACCGTGGCGGCGCTTCGCGGGCGGCTGCCGGTGCAACTGCCCGACCGTGGAGTTGATGCGCGCCTGCGGATTCACCATCTCGGCCGACGACGTCTCGTGGCGCGGCATGCCTGCCATCGTTCATCCGCTGGTGGTCGGGCAGGCGAGCAGGTGACCGGGTGGTCTGCGCCGTCACGCTGGAATGAGTCGGCTGGCCAAATCGTCGCAGCGGACGATATCGACGTCGCCATGGTCAAGGGCGGCACGGATGAGATCGGTGATCACCTTCAGTCGGGACGGCCGGCCGCTCAGGAAGGGGTGGCAGCAGATGATGCAGGCGCTTCCGGTGCCGCGCATGGCGTCGAGTTCACCGGTCCACAGTTCAAGGACCTTGGCCGGCGTGTTGACGGTTGGGCCGATGTCGGGTGCTGGAAGGAAGGCGTACTGCTCCCAGTCGTCGAGGCTCCAGTGGACGGGCAGCTCGGCGATGCGGCCCGCAGGGTGATCGATGAGGTACGGCCGATCGTCATCCATCAAGCTGCTGTCATAGCTGAGGCCGGACTCGACCAGTAGAGCGAGGGTGGATTCGGTGAGTTGCCAATTCGGCGCCCGGTAACCGACGGGCCGAACGCCCAGAGACCGGAGCGCTTCGACGTTGGCGTGAAAGTCGTCGTGTTGTTCGGCCTCGGTCATGGTGACCAAGGCCTTGTGCTGGTCGCTGTGCAGGGCGATCTCGTGGCCGGCGGCGATGATCGATTCGACCGCGGCCGGCCAGCGCCGTGCGCTCTCGTCAGGGATGAAGAAGGTCGCGGGTGCGCCGGTGTCGTTGAGCAAAGCCAGAATTCGGGGCAGGCCAACCTGCGGTCCGTAGGCCTGGTGCGACATGGCGGATAGGTCGTGCACTGACGAGGGCGATTGCGCCAGGATGGGGCTTTCTGCGTCGAGGTCGAAGGTGAGCGCCAGGACGGCCTTGGCGCCACGACGCCATGCGTCGTCTGCGGGTCGGCGCCAGTGACGCAGACCCGGGTAGCGCGCGACACTCGCGGGTGGCTGGCTCATGGGCGGGGGCTCCCGTCGCTCGCCGATCGCTGCAGGAATGCGTCGGTGTTCTCCACGGTGGCCGCGGGCGTGATCATGCCGTGGTCGAAGGGGCGTGGCGTCTGTCCGTGACGGATGCGGCGCGGCCAGTCCGGGTCGGCAAGCGCAGGGCGTCCGATGCTGACCAGGTCGGCCTCGCCAGAACGGAGAACCCGCTCGATGAGTTCGATGCCGTGCAGAGCTCCGTTGACCATGACCGGCAAGCCGGTGAGTCGACGGGCCAGTTCGCCGAGTGGTGTGCCGTCGGCGGCGCGACCGCTTTCGGTCCACGGCCGTCCTTCGCCGGCGAGGTGAAGGTATGTCGGATGCGCCGCGGCGATGGTGCCGAAGATTTCGCTGGCCTCATCCGCGTTGTGCCACCGGTGGTGTGAATCGTTGACCTTTGCTTGGGACAGTCGCACGCCGACCAGTACCTTCCCCCTTGTCCTTGAGGTGACCGCGCGCACGATGTCGGCGGTCAGTTGTGCTCGCGCCGAGGCGGATCCGCCGTATCGGTCGGTTCGTAGGTTGGTGTAGGGCGTCAGGAACTGATCGAGCAGGTAGCCATTGGCGGCGTGAATTTCAATGCCGTCGAATCCCGCGTCGACGGCCAGGGCCGCGGTGGCGGCGAAGCCGTCGACGACGTCGTCGATGAGATCGGCGGTGAGCGCGACGGGGGTGGGGTAGGCGCCGGCTCCTCCGTATTCGGGCATCATCTCGCCACGGGGTGTGACGGCGCTGGGACCGACGGTGGCGCGAAGATGCTGGGATAGTGCTCCGGCATGCATGATTTGGGCCACGACGAGGCCTCCCTCCCCGTGTACCGCGCTGGTGACGGCCGCCCAAGCCTGCACCTGCTCGGCGGTGACCAGGCCAGGCTGATTCGGGTAGCCCTGACTACCGGGGCCGATGGGGTAGATGCCTTCGGTGATGACCGAGCCGAAGCCACCCCCGGCGTATCGCCGGTAGTAGTGGACCATCGCGGCGGTCGGTACTCCGTCGCCGCGGGTGCTCACCCGCGACATCGGTGCGACGGCAAGACGATTGGACAGCTGTCGCCCCGCGAGTGCGATGGGTTGCCAGATCGCGGCGCTGGTTGGCGCTTCGCTGTCGGGGACCGCTGGGTGCTCGGTGGCACAGTCGTGAAGGCTCATCGGATTCCCTTGAGGGATGGCGCTAGCGTGTCGCTGGTGACTGTCTGGTTGGTGCGACCAAGCACGAGGAAGGCAATACCGGCCACGGTGAGGGCGACGACGAAGGCAACGTCGACTCCGCCCAATGCGCGGGCTGCGGGGCCTTCATAGAAGGTCAGGACCATGAAGGGGATTTCGGCGGCAACGCCAACGGTGTAGGCAGCAAGCCCACGCCACGCCCATTGACCGTAGGCGCTATGCGGGTTGAGGATCGGCGATGTCGTAGTGTCCGCGTCGAACCAAGAAGTAGTCCACCAAATTGATGGCCGTCCACGGCGCGAGCAAGTACAGCATGATCAGTAGCGCGTTGTTGATCGCGGCCGAGACGTCGTGCACCACCCACACTCCGAGCGCGGTGGCCACGGCGCCCAACAGCGCGGTGATGGCCACCCGACTGCGCCAGGTGCCGATCATGGGATGAAAGCAGTTGATGGTGGTCAAGGTGGTGAGCGTGGCGCTGTAGGTGTTGAGCCCCATGGTGGCCACTAGAGCCAGCCCGCTGATGATCACCAACACCGAACCCGCCAGCGGCACAACGTTGTTGGTGGCGTCGTGTACTCCCACGAGGGTGTCGGCAACGCCGAAGCGAGCACCCAGCCACGCGCCGAGCGCGATCATCCAGATCGCCGAGATCGCTGCTCCGCCATAGATGGTCAGGATCAGCGGTCGAGAGGGTACCTGCTGCGGCAGATACCGGGTGTAGTCGGACACGATGGGGGCGTAGGTGATGTTGTAGCTCGCTCCGATCGTGAAGACCGTGACGAAGGCGGTGACACTGAAACCCAAGCCGGGGTCGGCTTGGCCTCCGGCGTGGCCGCTGATCATGCCCACGGTGAGTATCAGCCACAGCGGCAGCGACAGCCAGAACAGGATCCGGAAGGCAATGTGCAGCCAATCGTGGCCCCAAACGGCAAGAACGGTGGCCAGCACGCCGACGCCCAGCCCGGTCGCCGTGGCGTTCCAGCCGAAGAGTGTGTGAAATCCGGCGTCGATCAGCACGGTGTCGACCACGTTGTAGCCGACGAAGGTGAACACCGCGGCGAACAGAATGACGATGACGCCGCGGTACCCGAGCTGGGCGCGGGACTGGATCATCTGCGGTAACCCCAGGGCAGGCCCTTGTGACCCGTGTAGCGCCAGGAAGATGGTGCCGAACAACACTCCGAGCGAGGCGGCCAGAATCGTCCAACCCAGCCTGAGTCCGAGGCTTGGTCCGACGAGGCCGAGTGCCACCGTCAGGGGTGGAAGTTGCAGAGGAACCAGAACGGTCCCTGGTCCCGGGTCTTTCCGCGGCGTTCCTCGGGGGGTATCCAGTCGATGGACCGCACCTCGAGGCCGCGTCGCCGGGGCGGCTGTTGGGGCGCGGCGGTATCCGACAGTGTCATTTTGGGTCCCTTCATGGCAATAACAGGAAGTGGTGATGCCGGTACTTCCTCGAACGGTGCAGTGCGAGGACGAAAGATGTCTTCCGGTAAGCGAAGTCAGTTGCGCCGTGCGTGCGGTCGGCGAGACGCCCAGGAGGCGAACGTCTCCCGCGCCGTGGCTTGATCATGGGGAGGTGTGGCGAGCAACGCCAGTAGTGCAATACGGGCCTGGCTGGGACGCATCCAGCCGGAGGGCAGCGCGCCCGCGGCCACGAGTTCGCGGCCGCCGCCTGCGCCACCGTAGAGAGGGGCGATCGGTCCGCGGTGTACGCGAGAGGACACCACGACGACGACACCAGCCGCAGTGAGTTCGGCTACGGCTTCGTTGAATGCCGTTGGGGTGTTGCCGCTTCCGGTTGCCTCCAACACGATTGCGTGGGCTCCGGCGGCGGCGCAGGCGCGCAGCGCGGTGTCATCGGCGCCGGGGTATACCGCGACGATGTCGACCCGAGTTGTCGAGAGCGCCGAGGGCGATGCGGGGAGCCCGTGCACGCCGGTCGGCGGGACGTGAAAATCCACGTGTTCGTTGGCGACCGCGCCGATCGCCCCGAAGTCAGGTGAGTCGAAGGCGGCAACCTCGTCGGTGGCGATCTTGCGGGTTGCTGCTGCGGCCAAGATCTGACCTCCGAACACCACCAGTACACCGCGAGTCCGGGCCTCCGAGGCGCCTGCGACCGCGATGGCGTCGCGCAAGTTCGCGGGCCCATCGGCAGCCGGGTCGTCGGCTGGCCTGATCGCGCCGGTCACGACCACGGCACGGGGGTCCCGGTGGAACAAGTCAAGAAAGTAGGCGGTCTCCTCCAGAGTGTCCGTGCCGTGCGTGACGACCACGCCAGCCACCTGCGGGTCGGTGAGCTGATGAGCGACGGCGGCGCGAATCGACTCCATGTCTTCCGGGGTATGGGCGAAACTGCTGGTGGTCAGCACCTCCACGGGGCGCACGTCGGCCAGATCGATGAGGCCGCTTAGCAATTCGCGGCCGCCAAGCGCCGGGATCCGCCCCGAGACGGGGTCGGTAATGCTGCTGATGGTGCCGCCGGCAGTCAGCACCGCAATCACCGGACGTCCCGTGTCGGCGGGCCGGGTGAACGAGTTGGCCATGTGATGCTCCTCGAGTATTTCGAGAAGCGTGACAGCTGTTATATGAAAATGCAACCCCTAGTTAATAGCCCGCAGGAGTGATGATCCACATCGCCCTGGCTTCGCCTGGTCCAGGATTGCTCCAGCGGTGGGGCACGCGGCAGCTGAACGTCAACGCGTCACCGACCTCGAGGTCGTAGCTCACGTCCTGCACCTGCACGTGCAATTGTCCGGTCAGCAGGACGATGCATTCCTCGTCGCCGGCGTGGCTGTAGGGCTCGTCGCCGCTACCCGCGCCCGCCGCGACCACGGTTTCCAGCACTTCCAATCGCCCCGAGCGGGTCGGGGAGAGCAATTCGTCAGCGACCCCGTGGTTTCGGATGATCCGTCGCGCATCGCGGCGCACCAGCGGACCCGCCACGTCGTCACCGATGAACAGAGTGGCGATCGGCTGACCCATGGCCTGCATGACCTTCGTCAGCGTGCTCACGGTAGGACTGAGCTGGCCGTTCTCCAGCCGACTCAAATACGCGGGAGTGACGTCGGCCCGCGCAGCCAGTTGACGAGCGCTCAGGCCCTGCGCCAGCCGGGCAGCCCGCAGCCGCTGGCCAACACCCTGGAGGGGATCGCTCATCGCCTCGGCTCCTCGAGCGGATTCACCATTGCTCTTTTCTGTATGTAATTATATTATTGTATATCACTCGGGTTCCTTACCGACGATCCTATTTCACCATCGAACACCAGGAGCGCAGATGGACAGCACCGCCCCGCATGCATCATGCGAGTGCAACCAGATTCCGGCCGGACACACTGCGGGAGACCGCCAGTGAGCGGCAACGTGGCGCTGACCCCGCCGCACCATGAATGCACGGTTCCAGGAGCGAGCGGTCACGCCCTGGTGGTCAAGGCGGGGGAGCGCGTCCACATCGTCAATACCCTTGGTGCACAGGTCGTCGACACCTGGGCGTTGACCCTGCCCGACGGCGTGCACAGTTTGTCGATGTCGCACAGTCGACTCGCCATTGGGCGCACCAGTCCACGCGTAGGCGACGTGCTCGTCGACGATGATCGCCATCCCATCCTGCGCCTTGTCGGCGACGACAGCCACAGCACCCACGACACTCTCGTCCCGGCGTGCGACGCCCAGCGCTACCGTGCACTCGGCCATCACGGTTATCACGCGAGTTGCGCGGAGAACTTCAGCGTCGCGGTGGCTGACTTCGGGCTCGCACCGCCGTCGCGGGTCCCCGATCCGCTGAACCTGTTCATGGCGGTGGCGGTGTCCGCCGATGGCAAGTTGACCTTGAATCCATCGGTTGCGCCACCGGGAAGCAGGGTAGTGCTGGAGGCCATGCGCGATGTGCTCTTGGTGGTCAGCGCCTGCCCGCAAGACCTGGTGCCTATCAACGGCCTCGACAGCCCACCGAGGCCCGTCGACCTCTACCTCGAGCATTCTGCGTCGGCACCGGACAACGGTGACCTCGCGTGAGCGGGCCGATGGCAGATCTGCCCGAAGTGCTCAGTGAGTTCGCCTTGAGCAACAGCTTTCTGGGCAAGATCATCGAGGTTTGCCTGGTCACCGAAGACCACCAGCGCACCATGGAAGGGCTCGTTCGGCTTGGGATCGGACCCTTCCGCGTCTACACCTTCACCTCCGAGAACGTCACCGAACAGACGTACCGGGGTCAGCCCAGCCCATTCAGCCTGCAGGTGTGTTTCGCAACCAACGACGACCTCACGTTCGAGATCATGCAACCCCTCAGCGGACCCAGCGTAATGCGCGAGTTTCTCGACAACCACGGCGAAGGCATCCACCACATCGCCTTCGATTGCCACGGTGTGCCGAGGGATGAGCGAATCAAATTATTCGCCGATCGTGGCTTCAGCACGACGCTAAGTGGTCGGTGGCTCG
>JAOPWT010000260.1 GCA_025965555.1 Mycobacterium sp. | reverse complement strand
AGGCTTCGGGTACTCCACGGTGATCGCAATGACCACAACTTCCTTTGCGTCCGAAAGAGTGACCTGTGTCACTTCAGGGTCCAGTATTGCTGAGCATCACAGTCAAGCGGATGGGGACGACCCATATGAGAACACGACCACTGAGAACGACTCGGATCCTGGCGTTCCTGATCACCCTCGGCATCGCGGCCGCGTTCACGACGGGCTGCGGCGTCACGCGCGGCAATGACGAGCCCGGTCTGCACCGGCTTCGGATGATGGTGCCGAACAGTCCCGGCGGCGGCTACGACCTGACCGCCCGCACCGCGGTCAAGATCATGGAGGACGACGACATCACCGGTCGCGTCGAGGTGTTCAACGTCATCGGCGCAGGCGGCACGGTGGCCATGGCGCGGCTCATGAACGAGAAGGGCAACGGCGACCTCATGATGATGATGGGGCTCGGCGTCGTCGGCGCGGTGTACACGAACGGATCGAACGCTCTCGCGACCAACGCGACGGCGCTCGCCAAGGTGGTCGAGGAGCAGGAGGGCATCCTGGTCCCCGCGGACTCGCCGTTCAAGACGGTGGCGGACTTCGTTGCGGCGTGGAAGGCCGATCCTGCCAACGTCACCATCGGGGGCGGTTCCTCACCGGGTGGTCCCGATCACCTGTTCCCGATGGAGACGGCGCGGGCCGTTGGCGTCGACCCGACGAAGGTCAACTTCGTCTCCTATGACGGCGGCGGCGACCTGCTGACCGCCCTGCTGGGCAAGAAGATCGCCGCGGGGACCTCCGGCCTCGGCGAGTACGTCGACCAGATCGAGGCCGGCCAGGTCAGAGTCCTTGCCGTCTCGGGTGACAAGCGAGTCGAAGGCGTCGATGCGCCGACGCTGAAGGAAGCCGGAATCAATCTCACCTTCACCAACTGGCGCGGCGTCCTTGCCCCGCCAGGCATTTCGGACGAGTCCAAACAGGCTCTGGTGAAGGTTCTCGAAGATCTGCATGCCACCGATGCCTGGAAGGAGGCCCTGGTGAAGAACGGCTGGAGCGATGCGTTCATGACTGGAGCGCCGTTCGAACAGTTCCTCAAGGATCAGGACCAACGCGTCTCCACGACGCTGAGCGAGCTGGGGCTGCTATGACCGAGCCGATCGAGAAGCCGCAGCCGATTGCGCCGGCACAGGGGCCTCCGGTCGACCGCGCACAGTACCTGGTGTGTGCCGTCCTCGTCTTAGTCGGCGCCTTCCTCATCTACGACGCGCTCACCCTGCCCGGTGGGTTCGCCAAGGTGGATCCCGTTGGGCCCAAGCTCTTCCCGATGCTCATTGGCATCGGATTGCTGGTGCTGGCGGTCATCCTTGCCATCGCGATCCCCCGCGGATCGAAGGGCGAGGCCGACGCGGGGGAGGACATCGACCCGGACCTACCCAGTGATTGGCGCACCGTCGGACTGCTGGTGGCGATCTTCGTGGCTGCGATCCTGTTGGTGAATCCGCTCGGCTGGGCGATCACCGGCGCGTTGATGTTCGCAGGCTGCGCAACGGTTCTCGGTGGCAGGCACTACATCCGCAACATCTTGATCGGCGCAGTGCTCAGCGTCGGAAGTTTCTACGCGTTCTACTCGGGACTCGGAATACCGCTGCCCGCAGGCATTTTGGATGGGATTCTCTGATGCTGGACAATCTGGGTTGGCTGCTCCAGGGTTTCGAGCAGGCCGCAACGCCGATGAACCTCCTGTACGCCGTGATCGGAGTCCTGCTGGGCACCGCGGTCGGCGTGCTGCCCGGCATCGGTCCCGCGATGACGGTGGCTCTGCTGCTTCCGATCACCTACAACGTCAGCCCCAGTGCGGCGTTCATCATGTTCGCGGGCATCTTCTACGGCGGTATGTACGGCGGGTCGACCACCTCGATCCTGCTGAACACCCCCGGCGAATCGTCCTCGGTGATCACGGCGATCGAGGGCAACAAGATGGCCAAGGCGGGCAGAGCCGCGCAGGCCCTCGCGACGGCGGCCATCGGGTCGTTCGTCGCAGGCACCATCGGCACATTGCTACTGGCGCTCTTCGCGCCGGCCATCTCGCGTTTCGCCGTCACCCTCGGCGCGCCGTCCTACCTCGCGATCATGTTGTTCGCGCTGGTTGCGGTGACCGCCGTGCTGGGCTCGTCGAAGCTGCGCGGTGGCATCTCGCTGCTGCTCGGGCTGGCGATCGGACTCGTCGGCATCGACTCGCTGACCGGGCAGGCCAGGGCCACGTTCGGGCTGCCGCAGCTGTCCGACGGCATCGACATCGTGGTGATCGCGGTGGCGATCTTCGCGCTCGGCGAGGCGCTGTGGGTGGCCGCGCATCTGCGCCAGAAGCCCGCCGAGGTGATCCCCGTCGGCAGGCCGTGGATGGGCAAGAGCGACTGGCAGCGGTCCTGGAAGCCATGGCTCCGCGGGACGGCGTACGGCTTCCCGTTCGGTGCGCTGCCGGCAGGCGGTGCCGAGCTTCCCACCTTCCTGTCCTACATCACCGAGAAGAAACTCAGCAAGCATCCCGAGGAGTTCGGCAAGGGCGCCATCGAGGGGGTGGCTGGTCCTGAGGCAGCCAACAACGCCTCGGCCGCGGGCACTCTGGTGCCGATGCTGTCGCTCGGTCTGCCGACGAATGCGACGGCCGCGGTCATGCTCACGGCCTTCGTGTCATACGGAATCCAGCCGGGCCCAACGCTGTTCGACAAGGAGCCGCTGCTGATCTGGACGCTCATCGCGAGCCTCTTCATCGGTAACTTCCTGCTGTTGGTGCTCAACCTTCCGCTGGCCCCGCTGTGGGCGAAGCTGTTGCGCACCCCGCGCCCCTATCTGTACGCAGGCATTCTGTTCTTCGCCACCCTTGGTGCGTTCGCCGTCAACATCCAGCCGCTCGACCTGGTGCTGCTGCTGGTCTTCGGTCTACTCGGGCTGATGATGAGACGGTTCGGGCTTCCGGTGCTTCCCTTGATCATCGGCGTCATCCTGGGGCCGCGCATCGAGCGTCAGCTGCGTCAGAGCCTGCAGCTCGGCGGCGGCGACTGGGGAAGCCTGTTCACCGAGCCCGTCGCCATCGTCGTGTACGTCTGCATGGCGCTGCTCCTGTTGGCCCCGCTGGTCTTGAAGCTGATGCACCGAAGCGAGGAGACTTTGTTGATCGTCGAGGACGACCGGGATCAGAGAGAGAAGGCCCAATTGTGACTGACGAGCGCTTGCGCGGGGAACCGAGATGATCGTCGTCGGATACACCACCGATCGTTTCGGTGCGGCCGCACTAGAGCACGGCATCGCCGAGGCGAAGTTGCGCAAGACCTCGCTGCTGGTGCACAACTCCACTCAGGGCGACTCCTACGTGGACGCGGCGTTCGCGCACGAGCGCCAAGTCCAGGACCTTGAAGCCATGTTGACCGATTGCGGGGTGCCCTTCGAAGTGGAGCAACCAGTCGGCGTATATGCCGCCGACGCGCTCCTCGACATGATGGAACGCGACGATGCCGAACTGCTGGTGATCGGAATCCGGCACCGCAATCCGGTCGGAAAGCTGTTGCTGGGCAGTGCGTCGCAGCAGCTCATCCTCAATTGCCCGAAGCCGGTGCTCGCCGTCAAACCCCCTGACTAGCCGCTACATTCTTCACGTCCGTAGATTGTGTGGTTTGCATCACCATCGACGCCGGGTACCCGTCATTGATGGCCAACACCCGGTCGGCGGTCACCACCGCCCACGACAACGTCTGGTTCCAGCGCGCCGCACGCGCAGGGTACGCCGCCAGCGGCCTCCTGCACCTGCTGATCGCCTTCATCGTGGCGCGACTGGCCGTCGGCGACGGCGGCAACGCCGACCAGTCCGGTGCGTTTGCCACGCTGGCCGCGCAACCGGGCGGCGCGGCCATGCTCTGGGTGGCCGCGGTCGTGCTCGCCGCCCTTGGGCTGTGGCAGCTCGTCGAGACGTTCGTCGAACGTGACCTCAAGGACAAGCTCAAAGCGGCCGCCGTTGGAATCGTGTACCTCGTCCTGGCCTTCTCGGCCGCCAAGTTCGCGATGGGCAGTGGCCAGTCCAGCAGCCGCCAGAACGCTGGACTCAGCGCGCAGATGATGCAATCCGGTTGGGGCATCGCGGCTTTGATCGTGGTGGCCCTGGTGTTGGCAGGCGTCGGGGGCTATCACGTGTACAAGGGTGCGACCAAGGGATTCCTCGACGAACTCACGATCTCCGGCGGTTCGGCGATCACCTGGATCGGCGTCGTCGGCTACGTCGCCAAGGGACTGGTGCTCATCGGTGTGGGGATTCTTGTCGTGGTGGCCACGATGACGTCGGACCCGGCCAAGGCCAGCGGTGTCGACGCCGCCGTGAAGACCCTCGGCACTGCGCCCTTCGGCAAGATCCTTCTCATCGTCGCCGCACTCGGCATCGCCGCGTACGGCGTCTACGGGTTCATTCGCAGCCGCTACGCGGACATGGGAGCAGCAATCACGCGCACTCGAGGGTGAGGCGGATGGATCCGTCGTGCTCCGCCGAAACGGGGTGAGAGCAGACGCCTGGTCCGGTACCGGTGGTCTCGGCGCCGGTGCGCAGGTCGTAGGCCAGACCATGCACACCGCGCCGATCGCGCAGCGAACCGTCACGCATGCGGTACACCGCGATCTGTTCGCCGTGCACGGCAAAGGTGCGGCCCTCGCCGACGGGTATCTCGTCGACGTTTCCGACCGTGATCTCGCTCATCGGTGCGCTCCGGCCTTCGCGCACGCCTTCATCGGACCGGAACCCGGGGGAGCGCCAGCAACGGCAACGACGTCCGGAACTGCCCGTCGGTGGCGGGGGTGCGACCGTCGAGCCACGGGTCACGATAGGCGCCAACGGACTTCGCCATGTTGGCATCCAGTCGGTCGGCGATGCCCTCGGCGTCGTCGACGACGACGGCTCGGATCGCCTCGATACCGAGTCGAGGCACCCATTTGTAGGTGCGTTCCAACCAGTTGGAGCTTTCGCGGTAGTACTGCAGGAAGCGACCGGTGAGCGTCATCGCCTCGGCGGCGCTGTCGACCGTGGCGAGCAGATCACCCTTGCGGATGTGTGCGCCGGCTGCGCCGCCGACGTACATCTCCCATCGGCCGCCGTCCACGGCGACCACGCCGAGGCGACGTCGACGCCCGCAACCTTCAGCTTCGCGGCGACCCGCGAACCGTGATACGCCGCAGCGGGATTCGCACCGGTCAGGTGGTCGGCGAGCACCCTGGCCTGCTCCCACAATGGCGCGACCAACCCATAGACCTGCCCGCGATGCTGTGCGCACTCCCCGACGACGTAGACGTCATCGTCGTCGACGGACCGCATGTGGTCATCGGTCACGATCGCCCGCTCGACGGTGAGACCGGCGCGCTGCGCCAGACCGACGTTCGGGCGGATGCCCGCCGCGATCACCAGCATGTCGCAGTCGATGCGCTCGCCGTCGGCGAAGGTGACACCCGCCAGTCTGCCGTGCTCGACGACCACGCCCGTGGTGCGCTTGTCGGCCAGCACGCCGATTCCCAGGCTCTCGACCGACTTTCGCAGGATCGCACCCGCCAGGTCATCGAGTTGGGCGTTCATCAGCGTGGGGCCGGAATGCACGACGTCGACGGTCAGCCCGCGGCTCTGCAGTCCTCGGGCAGCCTCCAGCCCGAGGAGGCCACCGCCGATGACGACGGCCTTGCTGCGGTGGGCGGCCTCGGCGATCATCGACGCGGTGTCGTCCAGAGTCCGGAAGCCGAAGACCCCGTCGGCGAGTGCCCTGTCGTCCGCCCACAGTCCCGTCATCGGAGGGAAGAACGAGCGGCCGCCCGTCGCCAGGATCAGTTTGTCGTATCGAACGCGTCTGCCGTCGTCGGCGTGGACGAGGTGGGCGAAGGTGTCGATCCGCACCACTCGGACGCCGGCCCGCAGGTCGATTGCGTTGTCCCCGTACCAGTCGAGCTTGTTGAGGTAGATCTCTGCCGGATCATCGATTCCGGCAAGCACATTGGACAACAGGATGCGGTTGTAGTTGCCGTAGGGCTCGTCGCCGAACACGGTGATGTCGAACGCCTCACCGCTGTCCCTGGCCAACACCTCCTCGATGGCGCGGATGCCCGCATCCGTTGCCGACGACGACGAGCCTGGCCATCAGATCTCCACCAGACCGAGGTCGACCACAACGGTGCCCGAGCAGCCTGCGGGCGCCGCGATCATCAGCTCGAGCACGGTGTCGGCGAGCAGATCCTCGACCACCCGCAGTGCTACGTGCGTGGCACCCTTGGCGATCAAGAAGTACCTCATCGGCGTGCCGTCGCGAAAGAGGACGACCGAGACCATGTCCTTGGTCGAGTTGCCGCCGCGGAAGTAGACCGGTTGCGCAACGGCGCCCGCCGGCACCGCGTAGCGCAGGGAATCGTCGATCGAGGTTGGTTCGGCCAGGCCCTTGCCGACGAAGTCGAAGGCGCCCTGCAGGAATCATGGTGTGCTGCCGTCGGTCATGGCTCAAGCAATAGGGGCCGATTGTTTCCGATTCATTTCCTGCGCGATGCGGATGTGGATCCCGTTTCGCACCTGACGGTCCTCTCCGGGTGTGAGCCAGTGTTGACACGGAGGTCACGATCACGCAATGGATGCGGAACTGCCTGGTCGTAAACATGTTTCACACGCTCACGTCGCTGAAAGGTCATCATGACGACACTGACCCGGGACCGCAACATCGAACACTGGGATGCCGAGGACACCGCTGCGTGGGACACGGGCGGCAAGCAGATTGCGAAGCGCAACCTGATCTGGTCGATCGTCGCCGAGCACGTCGGGTTCTCGATCTGGTCCATCTGGTCGGTGATGGTGCTCTTCATGCCGCAGAACGTCTACGGCATCGATGCGGCGGGCAAGCTCTACCTGGTGGCGGTGCCCACACTGGTGGGTGCGTTCATGCGGATTCCGTACACGATCGCACCTGCACGGTTCGGCGGACGCAACTGGACCATCGTCAGTGCGTTGCTCCTCCTGATCCCCACCGTGCTGACCCTGTGGGCGATGAAGAGCCCGGGCACTTCCTACACCACCTTCATGATCGTCGCGGCCTTCGCGGGCTTCGGCGGTGGCAACTTCGCTTCGTCGATGGCCAACATCAACGCGTTCTACCCGCAGCGGCTCAAGGGGTGGGCCCTCGGCTTGAACGCCGGTGGAGGCAACATCGGCGTGCCGGTCATCCAGCTGGTGGGCCTGCTGGTGATCGCCACCGTCGGCAACACCGCCCCCGAAATCGTCTGTGCCGCATATCTCGTGCTGATCGCCGTGGCTGCACTCGGCGCCACGTTCTTCATGGACAACCTGCGCAACCAGAAGTCGAACTTCGGGGCGCTCGCAGAAGCGTTGCGCTACAGGCACTCCTGGGTGATGAGCTTTCTCTACATCGGTACCTTCGGCTCGTTCATCGGCTTCTCGTTCGCGTTCGGGCAGGTGCTGCAGATCAACTTCCTGTCCGGCGGCGACACCGCCGCCCAAGCCGCCCTGCATGCCGCGCAGATCTCGTTCCTCGGGCCGCTCCTCGGATCGATATCGCGTCCGTTCGGCGGCAAGCTGGCCGACCGCATCGGCGGCGGCCGGATCGCCCTATACACGTTCGTGGCCATGATCTTCGCCGCGGGCATCCTCGTCGCCACGGGGATGCTCGACGACGGGATGAAGGGCGCCGTGACCGGTACACAGATGACCGGCTACGTGGTCGGATTCATCCTGTTGTTCATTCTGTCCGGAATCGGCAACGGGTCGACGTACAAGATGATTCCGTCGATCTTCGAGGCCAAGGCGCAGGACAAGGACGGCTGGACCGCCGAGCAGAAGGCGACGTGGTCGCGCACCATGTCGGGTGCGCTGATCGGGTACGCCGGCGCGGTCGGTGCGCTCGGCGGCGTGTTCATCAACGTCGCCCTGCGCCTGTCGTACGTGGGTTCGGCGAAGTCGGCCACCAACGCGTTCTGGGTGTTTCTCGGTTTCTACGTCATCTGCGCGGTCGCCACCTGGTTGGTGTTCCTGCGCATGCAGTCGGTCAGGGCGGTCACCGGCGAGGACGTCGGCCGCGTGCCCGCATCGGTCGGCGCCGCCTGAACGACATGACCTCCACGACCCGCACCGCATGTTCCTACTGCGGTGTCGGCTGTGGCATCGAGGTTCAGACCCGCTTCGATCCCGCGAGTGGCGCTCCCGTCATCGCCAGGGTGTCCGGCGACAAACTCCACCCGACGAACTTCGGCCGGCTGTGCACGAAGGGCGCGACCCACGCCGAGATGATGGCCGCCGACGGGGACCGGCTCGTCACCGCGCTGGTTCGCCACGGTCGCGGCGAGCAGGCCACCTCCACGCCGGTGGACGACGCGGTCGCCGAAGCCGGCCGCCGGTTGCGCGCCATCGTCGACGAACACGGACCTGATTCGGTGGCTCTCTACGTGTCGGGACAGATGTCCATCGAGGCGCAGTATCTGGCGACCAAGCTCGCCAAGGGATTCCTGCGGACCAAGCACATCGAGTCCAATTCGCGGCTGTGCATGGCCAGCGCCGGCACGGGATACAAACAGTCGCTGGGCGCCGACGGGCCGCCGGGGTCCTACACCGACTTCGACATCACGAACCTGTTCTTCGTCATCGGCTCGAACATGGCCGACTGTCACCCGATTCTGTACCTGCGCATGGTCGATCGCCTCAAGGCGGGCGCCAAGCTCGTCGTCGTCGATCCCCGCCGGACGGCCACCGCCGAGAAGGCCGACCTGTTTCTGCAGATCAAACCGGGTACCGATCTGGCGCTGCTCAACGGTCTTCTGCATCTGCTTGTCGAATCCGGCGACGTCGACCACGACTTCATAGCCGAGCACACCGAGGGTTGGGGCCCGATGCCGGAGTTCCTCTCGGACTATCCGCCCGAGGTCGTCGCGGGCATCACCGGCCTTGCCGAGGCCGACATCCGCACTGCCGCAGCGATGATCGCCGAGGCAGGGGACTGGATGACCTGTTGGACCATGGGGCTCAACCAGAGCACTCACGGCACCTGGAACACCAACGCGATCTGCAACCTTCACCTGGCAACCGGCGCCATCTGTCGGCCGGGCAGTGGGCCGATGTCATTGACCGGCCAGCCCAACGCGATGGGCGGACGGGAAATGGGTTACATGGGACCGGGTCTGCCCGGGCAGCGGGCGGTGACATCGGCCGAGGACCGCGGGTTCGTCGAGCGGAAGTGGAACCTGCCGACGGGCACGATCCGCACCGACGTCGGTCCAGGCACCATCGAGATGTTCAAGCAGATGGCCGACGGTCACATCAAGGCGTGTTGGGTCATCTGCACGAATCCCGTTGCCACCGTGGCCAACCGGAAGACCGTGATCGCCGGTCTCGAGTGCACCGAGTTGGTGATCACCCAGGACGCCTACCGGTCCACGGCCACCAACCGCTACGCCGACGTCGTCCTTCCCGCGACGCTCTGGGCCGAATCCGAGGCAGTGATGGTCAATTCGGACCGCAACCTGACCTTGCTGTCACAGTCCATCCCGCCGGCAGGTGAGGCCAGGCCCGACTGGCTGCTGATCTGCCAGGTCGCACGGCACCTGGGCTTCGGTGCGCACTTCGCCTTCCAGTCGAGCTCGGAGGTATTCGACGAAATCCGCGAGTTCTCCAATCTGCGAACCGGTTACGATCTCCGTGGTGCCAGCTACGACCGGTTGCGCGAGACGCCACTGCAATGGCCCGCGCCTCCGGTGGCCCAGCCCGGCGGGGCCCACGATCGTCATCCGATCCGCTACGTGAACGACGGCGTCAGTCAGGACCTGTTCGTCAATGCCGATGGGTACCGTCCGCGGCTGGCCTTTCCGACGCCGTCGCGACGGGCGGTGTTCCATCCCCGCCCTCACATGGATGCCCGCGAACTACCCGACGACGACTATCCGATGGTGCTCAATACCGGTCGCCTGCAGCATCAGTGGCACACCATGACCAAGACCGGCAAGGTGGACAAACTCAACAAGCTCAACAGTGGGCCGTTCGTCGAGATCCATTCAGGGGACGCGGGAAGTCAAGGCATCATCGAGGGGCAGCACGTCGAACTCACGTCGCGCCGCGGCCGGGCCGTGCTACCGGCCGTGGTGACCGACCGGGTGCGCCCCGGTAATTGCTTCGTGCCGTTTCACTGGAACGATGAGCACGGCGAATACCTCACCATCAACGCATTGACCAACGACGCCGTCGACCCCGACTCGCTGCAACCCGAGTTCAAGGTGTGCGCGGTGGCGCTGCGGCCGATCCCCGTCGAGAAGGCCCCGCCTGCGGCTTCTGCAGGCCAAGGTGGACTCGGTGTGGAGGGGCTGGTGCCGCCGACCCTCGATGACGCCGAGAAGACCTATGTCGCAGGCTTCTTCGCGGGGATCGCGAAGGGCGCACCAGGAATTCCGGTGTTACCGCCCGGCGCACCCGTCCGCCCCGAGGTGCGATCGTGGATCGACGGCATGCTCGCCGGGGCATACTCCCGCACCTCTGATGCTCCGGAACCGGCCACGGTTGGACCGCTGGTGTTGTGGGCTTCGCAAACGGGTAACGCCGAGGAGTTCGCAGGAACGGTCGCCGACCAGCTCGCCGGCGCGCGATTGGTGAACATGGACGACGCGTCGCTGATCGACCTTGCCGGCGCTGGTGACGTGGTGATCGTGACCAGTACGTTCGGCGACGGCGGCCCGCCCGACAACGGTGCAGGCTTCTGGTCGCAACTCGACTCCGACGCGGCGCCGAAACTCGACGGCCTACGCTACGCGATACTCGGGATCGGTGACCGGTCCTACGGCGACTTCTGTGGCCATGCGAAGTCGCTGGACCGCAGGCTCTCCGACCTCGGTGCCACCAAACTCGTCGACCGCGCGGAATGTGAAATCCACGACGACGAACCCATGACCCAATGGGCCGCCAAGGTCACCGACCTCGTCGGCCCGCGGTCATCGATCACCCCGGTGCCGACGCGGACCGTGCCGAGGAGCGACGAGACGTTCACCCGTGCGAATCCGGTCAGGGTGCCGCTGTGCCGCAATGTGGCGCTCACCCCGCGAACGGCGGCAAAGGAGGTGCGCCAGTTCGGGTTCGACGTCTCGGAGAACTGCCTCGACTACTCGGTGGGGGACGCGCTTGGGGTCTTCGTGACCAACGACTCCGCCGCCGTCGACGCCTGGTTGGCGGCCACCGGCCTGACCGGGTCCCAGTCGGTCGAAGTCGATGGCGCCGAGGTCGCCCTGCGTGATGCGCTCACCGCGTCATACGACATCTGCCGCGTGACGCCGAGCTTGTTGAACTTCGTCGCCGAACGGTGCACCGATCGCGACGCGAGCAAGGTGCTCCGCGGCTCCAAGACCGATCGGGGGGCGTGGCTTCGCGACCGCAACGCACTCGACGTCGTCGAGGAGTTCGCCGTGCGCGCCGATGCAGTGGAATGGCAGGACGCCCTCGTCCGCCTCACTCCGCGGTCCTACTCGATCTCGTCGAGTCCTTTGGTGAGCCCCAACGAGGTACAGGTGACGGTGTCCGTGGTGCGGTACCGCAGCGTGCGTGGCGGCGCGCGGGGAGGAGTGTCCTCGACGTTCCTCGCCGACCGCGCCTCACACGCGCCGGTCTTCCTCCAACGCTCGCCGCACTTTCGGCCACCAGAAGACCCATCGGCGCCGATGATCATGGTCGGCCCGGGGACCGGCATCGCGCCGTTCCGCGGATTCCTGCAGGAGCGCCGTGCCCTGGGCCACCGTGGCCGCAACTGGCTCTTCTTCGGCGACCAGCACCGTGCCGAGAACTTCTACTACCGAGACGATTTCGAGGACATGGTCAGCGACGGTCTGTTGAACCGGCTCGACCTGGCGTTCTCGCGCGACCAGCCGGAGCGGGTGTACGTGCAGCACAAGATGCTGGACTACGGGGCCGACGTGTGGCGCTGGCTCGAGGAGGGCGCGCACTTCTTCGTGTGCGGCGACGCCACCCGCATGGCCAAGGACGTCGACGACGCGCTCACCACCGTGATCCGCGAACACGGCGGCATGTCCAGCGAACGCGCACACGACTACAAGCGTGAGCTGGTCGCCGCCAAGCGCTACGTGCGCGACGTCTACTGAGGTCACTGGTTCGACCGTCGCTCTGCCCGTGGCCGCCTGCGAGCCACCCGACTGAACGTCTCCGAGACACGGTCGGTGGCGCGGTGTAGCTTCGCGCTCATGGTCGCAACCCCCGTGGACGTCGACGTCAAACTGCCCGGCCGGCTTGGCGACCCGACCATGGAGCTGCGCTCCGATCCGAGAGCCGACCCGAGAATGATCGCGGCGATCGCGCCGTTCGGTCTCGACGGGCGGGCCGCCGAACTGCCCGTCACCAGAGAATCCCCGCTCGAGGAGCGGCTGGCGGTGGCGTTGGCCACCGAGCAGGCGTTCGACGGATTGTTCGGCGCGCTCCTCGCCGGCGTCCCCGCTCCGCACGGCGTCGAGATGCGCACGCTGACGATCCGCGGCGTCGACGACAACGACATCGAGCTGTACGTCCACCGCCCGATCGGCGCGGCCGGTCCACTGCCCGGGCTGCTGCACCTGCACGGTGGCGGGATGGCCATTCTGACGGCAGGCGACGCGTCGGCGGCCCTGTGGCGCGGTCACCTCGCGGCCCAGGGTTGCGTCGTCGTCGGCGTGGAGTTCAGGAACTCCGGCGGAGCCCTCGGCCCGCACCCGTTTCCCGCGGGCCTCAACGACTGCGCCAGCGCGCTCGAGTGGATGCACGGTCAGCGTGAGGGGCTGGGGGTGACGTCGATAGTCGTCACGGGCGAGTCCGGCGGCGGCAATCTGTCGGTTGCGACGGCGCTGAAGGCCAAGCGGGAGGGACGGCTCGATCGGATCGACGGCGTCTACGCCCAGGTGCCGTTCATCTACGGCGGCTACGACTCTGGAAATCCCGCGCTGCCGTCACTGGTCGAGAACGAGGGGTACATCCTCAGTCCCTCGGTCATGACGCTGATGGCCGGCCTCTACGACCCGGACGGGGCGCACGCCACCGATCCGTTGGCATGGCCGTACTACGCGGCCGAGGAGGATCTGCGTGGCCTGCCTCCGCACGTCGTGACGACCGACGAGGTCGACCCGCTGCGCGACGAGGGGCTGGCGTATCTGCGTGCGTTGCAGAGGGCCGGGGTGAATGCCACCGGGCACACGTTCAGCGGCGTCGGCCATGCGTGTGAACAGCTCCTCGGTGCTGCGGTGCCTGATCTCTTCGAACGCGCCCTGCGCGACGTGGCGGACTTCGCGCGCCGCATGAGTTGAAAGAGTGTCCGAGGGGGGACTTGAACCCCCACGCCCGTTAATAGGGCACTAGCACCTCAAGCTAGCGCGTCTGCCATTCCGCCACTCGGACAAGAGCGCCTAAGGCTAACGGATTCGGGTGCCCGGACCAAAACCCGGCCGATCGTGCAATGGTACGAATGGTGACCGTGACTGATTCTCCCCAACCGTCCGACGAGGTGGTGGAACTCGTCAGCGCGTTGATTCGGTTCGACACCTCCAACACCGGCGAACTCGAGACCACCGCGGGCGAGGAGGAATGCGCCCGCTGGGTGGCTCAGCAGCTCGAGGACGTCGGCTACCAGTGCGAGTACGTCGAGTCCGGTGCGCCAGGTCGCGGGAACGTCTTCACCAGGCTGCGCGGCGCCGACCCCGGTCGCGGTGCCCTTCTGGTGCACGGTCACCTCGACGTGGTGCCTGCCGAGGCGCCCGACTGGAGCGTGCACCCGTTCTCCGGGGCCGTGAAGGACGGCTACGTGTGGGGCCGCGGCGCGATCGACATGAAGAACATGATCGGCATGATGATCGCGGTCGCGAGGTACCTGAAGCGATCGGGCATCGTGCCACCGCGGGATCTGGTGTTCGCCTTCGTCGCCGACGAGGAGGCGGGCGGCAAGTACGGCTGCCAGTGGCTGGTCGAGAACCGGCCTGACCTGTTCGAGGGCGTCACCGAGGCCATCGGCGAGGTCGGCGGGTTCTCGCTGACGATCCCGCACCGCGACGGCGGCGACAAGCGGCTCTACCTCATCGAGACCGCCGAGAAGGGCATGCAGTGGATGCGCCTCACGGCGCGCGGCCGCGCCGGGCACGGCTCGTTCGTGCACGACGAGAACGCGGTCACGACCCTCGCTGGAGCTGTCGCGCGGCTGGGTGGTCATCGGTTTCCGCTGGTGCTGACCGACCCCGTCGCTCAATTCCTGACGGCAGTCGGTGAAGAGACGGGACATGCCTTCGACCCCGAGTCGCCCGATCTGGACGGGACGATTGCCAAGCTGGGGCCGATCGGCCGCATCGTCGGCGCCACCATGCGTGACTCGGCCAACCCGACGATGCTCAAGGCCGGTTACAAGGCCAACGTCATCCCCGCGACCGCCGAAGCGGTGGTGGACTGTCGCGTGCTACCCGGTAGGCAGGCCGCGTTCGAGGCGACGATCGACGAGCTGATCGGTCCGGACGTGACGCGCGAGTGGATCACCGAGTTGCCGTCGTATGAGACGACGTTCGACGGTGAGCTGGTCGACGCCATGAACGCCGCACTGTTGTCGGCTGATCCGCAGGCGCGCATCGTGCCCTATATGCTGTCCGGCGGTACTGATGCGAAACACTTTGCGCGCCTTGGCATTCGGTGCTTTGGCTTCATTCCGCTGCGACTACCGCCGGAACTCGACTTCGCCGCGTTGTTCCACGGCGTCGACGAGCGGGTACCCGTCGAGTCGCTGACGTTCGGCACCCAGGTTCTCGAGCACTTCCTGCTGCACTGCTGAAGGCCCATCGAAGATCAACCGAAAGGACACCATGAGCACCCCGTACGACGATTTGCCCAAGCTGCCCAGCTTCACGCTGACCTCCGAGTCGTTCAAGGACGGCGAAGCGTGGTCCAACGACCAGGTGAGCGGCATCATGGGCGCCGGCGGCTCCGACGTCTCACCTCAGCTCAGCTGGTCCGGGTTCCCGGAGACGACGCGCAGTTTCGCCGTGACGGTCTACGACCCGGAGGCGCCGACCGGGTCGGGCTTCTGGCATTGGGCGGTGGCCAATCTGCCCGCCACCGTGACCGAGCTGCCCGCGGGAGTAGGCGACGGCAGTCAGAGCGGATTCCCCGGGGATGCGCTCACGTTGAGCAACGACGCGGGAATGAAGCGCTTCATCGGCGCGGCACCGCCCGCCGGACACGGTCCGCATCGCTACTTCGTCGCCGTGCACGCGGTCGATGTCGAGAAGCTGGACCTGCCCGAAGGCGCCACCCCGGCGTATCTGGGCTTCAACCTGTTCAGCCACGCGATTGCCCGCGCCGTCATCCACGGCACCTACGAGGTCAAGGAGTAGCGGCTTAGCGCGTCGCTGAGCCGACCGCCTCGGTCAGCGACGCGAAACCGCCGTCGTGCAGGCGACGAGCCAGACCGTCGTGAATGTGCTTGGCCCACAAGCCACCGCCGTAGACGAATCCGGTGTAGCCCTGCAGCAGCGACGCGCCCGCGGTGATGCGCTCCCACGCATCGTCGGCCGTCTCGATCCCGC